>JAFQSI010000005.1 GCA_017409645.1 Oscillospiraceae bacterium
GAAGGCCCGGTACATCAGCGCCATGGGAAGCTCCGTCCCCCGGATGCTCCGCAGGCCGGTCCCCAGGCCGGGGAGCATGACGAGCTTCCTCGGTCCGCTCCCAAAGCGGATATACTCCACTGCACCGTCCCGAAGGGTGATGACGCCGCTTTTTGCATGAAACATGGCAATACCTCCTTTGCTCTTTTCCCTCTGATTTTACCAATTGTGGGGCCCGCTGTCAATTCTGACAAAAACCTTCCCAGCAGGGATAGCTTTTTCCGCCAAAATGCGCTATACTTTTCTCTGAGAGGTGGTGCGCTATGGCTTACAGTGAGCTGATCAAAAATTTCGACCGGATCCGGGAATACATGCGGCAGTTCTATGTCTACGGCTTCCGGAGCCGGACGGAGTATGACAAGAAGAGCGTCCGCAGCTATGATAACGAGCGCCGCCGGATCGAAAGCTGGCTCGGCGGCTACATGGGCTTTCGGCAGACCGCCGACGGCAAGAATGTGTTCCTGTCCGTGGACAGCCGGACCATCCCCGGCAATCCCCTGTACAACGCCTTCAAGGCCAAAAGCTTCACCGACGGGGACGTGACCTTCCATTTTTATATTCTGGACCTCCTCCGGGACGGCCGGGCACGGACCGCCCAGGAGATCGTGGACGGGCTGTGGGAGGATTATCTCTGCCGCTTCGACGCCGCCCCCACCCCGGATATCTCCACGGTGCGCAAAAAGCTGAAGGAGTATGTTTCCCTCGGCATCCTGCAAAGCGAAAAGCAGGGCCGGGAGCTGCGCTTCTCCCTCTGCCAAAGCGCGCCGCTCCCCGCCGAATGGGCCGAGGCCGCCGCCTTTTTCTCCGAGGCGGACCCCCTGGGCGTGGTGGGCTCGTACCTGCTGGACACCCTGCAGGAGGCGCCCGACTGGTTTCAGTTCAAGCACCACTACATCCTGCACACCCTGGACAGCCAGCTCCTGCTGCATCTGCTGACCGCCATCGGGGAACACCGCCGGATCAAGCTGACCAACGCAAGCCTGCGCAAGGCCGAGCGGGAGGTGGTCCATCCGGTGTATCCGCTGAAGATCTTCATCAGCACCCAGGGCGGGCGGCAGTATCTGCTGTGCTGGCACTACCGGTTCCGCAAGCTGATGTTCTTCCGGCTGGACTACATCCGCAAAGTCGAGCCCGGAGACATCGAGCAGCACCCTGAGCTTTACGAAGAACACTACCGCCGCTTCCGTCCCCACCAGTGGGGCACCTCCGTGGGGCCTGGACGGAAGCTGGACCACATCGAAGTGACCCTCCTCTACGGCCCCGGCGAGGGACATATCCCCCGGCGGCTGGAGCGGGAGAAGCGCTGCGGCACCGTGGAGCTGCCGGAGGAGGGCGTGTGCCGCTACATCGCCGACGTCTACGACGCCGAGGAGCTGCTGCCCTGGCTGCGGACCTTCATCGGCCGCATCACCCGTCTGGAATGTTCCAACCCCGATGTGGTGCGGCGGTTTTACGAGGATCTGGAGCAGATGGCGAAGCTGTACGGAGGTGAAGACGGATGATTTTTCACGAGATCTACGGGACCTACTATACCATTATCTCTCAGCTCCTGGCCCAGGCCGCAGAGGGGACGCTGACGAAGGAACAGCTGTATGCTGTCGTCCGGGAACAGGGCTTTGCCGAGAGCAGCCTGACCATCCCCAGGCATCTGCTGGAGCAGACCTGGCCCCTGCTTCAGAAGGATCTGACCACGCCCCTTCGCCACAGGCCGGAGCGGCCCCTGACGCTGCTGGAGAAGCGGTGGCTCAAGGCCCTGCTTGCAGATCCCCGGATCCGGCTCTTCGACCCGCCCGCCGAGGGACTGGAGGTTATCGAGCCCCTGTACCCCCGGGACGCGCTGGTCTATTTCGACCAGTATCTCGACGGGGATCCCTACGAGGATCCCGCCTACATCGCCCATTTCCGGACCATTCTGACAGCCCTGCGGGAAAAGCGGTGGCTTCTGGTCCGCTTCACGGGCCGCAACCAGGTCTTCCACGAATGGAAATGCATCCCCTACAAGCTGGAATACTCCGCCAAGGACGACAAATTCCGCATGATCTCCGCCAACAACCGGACCTCCCTCAGCGTCAACGTGGCCCGGATCGAGGGCTGCGAGCTGCTGGAACCCTGCACCGAAGCGGAATACCAGCCCAGGCCCATGCGCCGCCGGAAGCTGGTGCTGGAGCTGACCGACGAAAGAAACGCTCTGGAGCGGTGCCTGCTGCACTTTTCTCATTTGCAGAAGGAGACGGAGCGCATCGGAGAAAAGACCTACCGCCTGACGCTGCACTACGAGAAGGAGGACGAGACGGAGCTGCTGATCCGGGTCCTGTCCTTCGGCCCGGTGCTGAAGGTCCTCTCCCCGCAAAAATTCCGGGAAAAGCTCCTGCACCGGCTGAACCGCCAGCTGGGGCTGGCGAGAAAAGGAGAACTATAGGTGTTCGTTTGGTCAGCCGGTACTGCCGCCTTGCGGCGGTGCCCCACATCAGTCAGAAAAAGCGCTTCCGCACTTTTTCTGACAGCTTCTCCCCGAGGGGAGAAGCCTGTGTTACGGATCGGACATTTTTCCTTCTATCATCCAACGTGGAGATTTCCACCAAAGGCTTCTCCCTTGAGGGAGAAGCTGTCAAAAAACGGCTCTTCGGAACCGATTTTTGACTGATGTGGGTGACCGCCGAAAGGCGGCAGCAGTACGCACCTGCGAAACCGGAAATATTCAAGACTGCGAGCTTCCAAAATGGGAGTTCGCAACTTTTTTTCCACGATTTTCTTTCCCCGGCGTGCTAAGATACAGTCACAAAGGCACATCCCAGCAATCCCGGATAACCGGCTCCGGCCGGCTTGGGTTCAAGTCCCATACATGTGCCTTGGTTCACCCCCCATAAAGGCACCAGCAGCAACCCAGGAAATAGCTAAGTGGTTAAAGCACCGGAGCTTGACTCCGGCTACGCGGGTTCGAATCCCGCTTCAGACGGTGCCTTGTCTCACCCCCAAAAGGCGTCAACCGCAGTCTCTTGAAACGGTCACTTGTGGGTTCGAATCCCACCTTTGAGAAAACGGCGCCTTGTTTCACCCCGAAAAGACACCAACAGCAGTCTCAGGAATTGGTTGCTTGTGGGTTCAAATCCCACCTTTGAGTGAATGGTGTCTTGTTCCGGGCAAAGGCACCGGCAGCAATGCACATACCTGTCCCGTATGAAAACGGTGCCTTGTTTCGATTACTTACGATCCGAAGGAGGGATCTTCATGTTGAAATTTCTGAAACGGGAGTCCGAACGGACTTACACCGAAAACGGTGCCCTGACCCACGTCACCTCCGGCTCCGGGTGTCTGGACCTGTTCGCCACCGTGGGCGCTCTGCGCGCTGCCGGGGAGGCCGAGATCATACGCCGGTTCCGTCTGGCCTGGGCCGAGGATCCCAACCTCGCGATGAAGCTTCTGTTTTTCGCCCGGGATGTCCGGGGCGGCCTGGGCGAGCGCCGGGTCTTCCGGGTCATCCTCCGGGATCTGGCGACCTTTGCGCCCCAGTCCGTCCGGAGGAATCTGCCCCATCTGGCGGAGTTTGGCCGGTGGGATGACCTGTTGGTGCTGCTGGGCACCCCCTGCGAGCGGGCGGCCCTGGCGCTGATCAAGCAGCAGCTGGACGCGGACCTGATGTCCATGGACATGGGCGGCGATGTGAGCCTGCTGGCCAAGTGGCTGCCCTCGGTCAATGCCTCCAACGCGGACACCGTCCGGATGGCCAAGCGCATCGCCCGGGCCCTGGGCATGACCGACGCCGCCTACCGCAAAGCCTTGGTAAAGCTGAGAAAGCACATCCGGATCCTGGAGAATCACCTCCGGGAGCGGGACTAC
>JAFQSI010000044.1 GCA_017409645.1 Oscillospiraceae bacterium
AGAAACTTTGGAGGTTCATTCTATGGCAATTTTCACCAATCAGGCTACCCTTGTTTACAACGGCGGCTCCGCCAATTCCAATGTCGCCGTGGGCGAGATCCTGGAGGTCCTGTCCGCCGACAAGACCGCCGTTTCCGGCTCCTACGCCCCCGGCGAGCTGGTGACCTATGTCATCACCGTCCGCAACACCGGCACCGGCGCCTTCACAAATCTGACCGTCACCGATGACTTAGGCGGCGGGACCAGCGCGCCCCTGACCTACGAGGAGGGGACGGCACTGTATTTCGTGAACGGCGTGCCCCAGGCGGCCCCGGCCGTCACCCCCGGCGCGCCCCTGGTCTTCACGGGCATTTCTGTCCCCGCAAACGGCAACGCCGCCATCGTCTACCAGGCCCGGGCCAACGCCTTTGCAGATCCCGGTCTGGAGGGCACCATCACCAACACCGTCACCATCACCGGCGGCGGCCTGACCGGCCCCGTCACGGCTACGGAGACGGTCAACGCCGTCATCGGCGCAGATCTGACCATCACCAAGACCATCACCCCCGCCCAGGTGGCGGACAACGGCCGGGTGACCTACACCTTCCTGATCCAGAATTCCGGCAATGAAGCCATCACCGCCGCCGACGATGCTTCCGTCACCGACACCTTCGACCCGATCCTGACGGACATCACCGTCACCCTCAACGGCGCGACGCTGACCGAGGGAACCGGCTACACCTACGACGCGGCCACCGGCCTGTTCACCACGGTCCCCGGCGTCATCACCGTCCCCGCCGCCGCCTTCACCCAGGGTGCCGACGGCGCATATACCCGCACGCCGGGTCTTGCGACCCTGACCGTCACCGGCACGATCTGAACCACTTCTCAAGCCTCCCCTCAGAGGGGAGGTGGCCCGCGCAAGCGGGTCGGAGGGGTGGGAAGTAAAAGTTTTGAATTTGCCGGAAATAACGGATATTCCCCAGCATCCAACTGCCCACCCCTCAGTCGCCTACGGCGACAGCTCCCCTCCAGGGGAGCCTTGAAGACACGATTTCAGCACACTGTGCCCCGCCGTAAGGCGGGGCTTTTTGTTGCTTTTCCCTGCTCAAAATGCTATGATACACCCAAACAGACAAGGAGGGATCCCCATGAAATTCCATTTCAACGACGGTTGGTATTTCACCGAAGCTTTCACAGATGAGCTGCCCAACCGGACCGCGGAGCAGGCCGCTTCCCTGGAGCCGGTCCGCATCCCCCATACGGTCAAAGAGCTGCCGCTCAATTACCTGAATGAGCAGGACTACCAGATGGTCAGCGGCTATCTGCACCCCCTTGAGGTACCCGCCGAATGGAATGGCAAGCGGGTCCTCCTCCATTTCGGTGCCGCCGCCCACGAGGCCACGGTCTACTGCAACGGAACCGAGATCTGCCGCCACCGCTGCGGCTATACCGCCTTCACCGCCGAGCTGACGGAGCATCTATGTTACGGTGAAACCAACATGATCGCCGTCCGGCTGGACAGCCGGGAAACGCTGGACCAGCCCCCCTTCGGCAATGTCATCGACTATCTGACCTACGGCGGCATCTACCGGGCCGTGACTCTGGAGGTCACGGAGCAGAGCCGCATTTCCGACGTCTTTGTCCGCGCAGATCACACCGGAAAATGCTGCATGCAGCTCTCTGTGGAGCATCCCGGCAGCCTGCGGCTGGCGGGGGAGATCTGTGCCCCGGACGGCAGGCTCCTGGGCAGGCTGGACGGCAGGGCATCCCACCGGGACTACACGATCAACATTTCCGATCCTCCCGTCTGGAGCCCGGAAATGCCGAACCTGTGCCGCCTGACGGTCCGGCTGATGGATGGGGACCGGTGTCTGGACGAAAAGACCGTCCGCTTCGGCTTCCGGACCGTGGATTTCCGGTCCGACGGACTGTACCTGAACGAAAAGCGGTTCCAGCTCCGGGGGCTGAACCGGCACCAGTGCTGGCCTTATCTGGGCTACGCGGTTCCGAACCGTGCCCAGGCCCTGGACGCGGACATCCTCAAATACGAGCTGGGCTGCAACGTGGTCCGGACCTCCCACTACCCCCAGAGCCACGCATTCATCGACCGCTGCGACGAGATTGGCCTGCTGGTCTTCACGGAGATCCCCGGCTGGCAGCACATCGGCGGCGCGGACTGGAAAAATGTGGCGGTGGAAAATGTCCGGGAGATGGTGGAGCAGTACCGCAACCACCCCAGTATCTTCATCTGGGGCGTGCGGATCAACGAGAGCCCCGACGATGACGAATTCTACCGACGGACCAACGACATGGCCCACAGGCTTGACCCCTCCCGCCCCACCGGCGGCGTCCGGAATTTCCGGAAGAGCCACCTCCTGGAGGATGTGTATACCTACAACGATTTCGTCCACCATGGCCCCAACCCCGGCTGTGAGCCGAAGAAGGCCATCACCTCCGACATCGGCCGCGGCTATATGATTACCGAGTACAACGGCCATATGTTCCCCACCAAAGCCTTCGACTGGGAGGGCAAGCGGGTAGAGCATGCCCTGCGCCACTGTCGGGTCCTGGACAGCGTACGCAGCCACCCGGACATCGCAGGCTCCACGGGCTGGTGCATGTTCGACTACAACACCCACTCCGATTTCGGCTCCGGTGACCGGATCTGCTATCACGGCGTGATGGATCCTTTCCGCAATCCCAAGCTGGCAGCCTGGATCTACGCCGCCGAGGGCTGTGAAAAGCCCGTCCTGGCGGTCAGCTCGGGTATGGACATCGGCGACCATCCCGGCGGCTCCATCCCCGACATTTACGCCTTCACCAACGCCCAGGAGGTAGAGCTTTACAAGGGTGACGAATATGTCGCCACATTCCGTGGCTCCAAAAACTACCCCCACATGCTCCACGGTCCCATTGCCATCGACGACCGGGTGGGTGTACTGCTGGAAAAACACGAGGGCTTTGACCCCAAAACTTCCGCCCAGGTTGCTGAATGTATCAACGCCATCGGAAAATACGGTCTTTCCGGCCTGCCCAAGAGGCATTTGCTGAAGCTGGGGACCCTGATGGTCCGGACGGGCCTGACCTACCGGGACGGTGTCCGGCTCTACGAAAAGTATGTTGCCGGCTGGGGGGACAAAACTGCCCGGTGGCGCTTCGTTGCAAAGAATAACGGCGTGGCTGTGGCCGAAGTCCGCAGGGGTCCCGTGGAGTCCGTCAGCCTGCGGGTCCAGGCAGATACCGAGGTCCTTGCGGAAAAGGGCACCTGGGACATGGCTACCATCCGCATCCAGGCGGTGGATCAGAACGGCAACGTGCTGCCCTACTGGAACCGGCCGGTGGTCCTGCGCACCAGCGGCCCGATCAAAGTCGTCGGCCCCGCTTTTGTCAATCTCTCCGGCGGCATGGGCGGCACCTATGTGCGCACCACCGGAGAGTCCGGCGTCGGCAGCCTCCGTCTTTTCAGCAGAGGCACAGATGAGGTCACCCTGAACTTCTCCGTTCAGGTCCCTTCCACTGATTTCTGAAAACGCTTGACGACCAAACCGTCAGCATCTATAATAGTTGTATCCAATCTTTTTGCAGAGGATGACCTATGCGACACATTCTTTCCCTGAACGAAGCCTGGCGCTTCCACAAGGAGGACCAGGAGGAATTTGAGATCCTGAACCTGCCCCACACCTGGAACGCCGTCGACGGCATGGACGGCGGCGGCGACTACTGGCGGGGCACGGGCATCTACGAAAAGACCCTGACCCGGGCAGAGCTGCCCCGGGGCGAGCGGATCTATCTGGAATTCCGGGGCGCCAATTCCAGCGCCGACGTCTACGTCAACGGCGTCCGCTGCGCCCACCACGACGGCGGCTATTCCGCCTTCCGCTGTGAGATCACCCATCTGCTGGCGGACGAGATGACCATCCGGGTGGAGGTGAACAACGCCCCCAACCGGACTGTCTATCCCCAGGTGGCGGACTTCACCTTCTACGGCGGCCTGTACCGGCAGGCCTTCCTCATCGGCCTGCCCCAGAGCCACTTTGACCTGACCACAAACGGCACCCCCGGCATCCACGTGACCCCCACCGTGGAGGGCAAAAACGGCCGCGCCAGGGTGAAGGTCTATACCACCGACCGCAAGCCCGGCCAGCGCATCCGCTATGTCCTCTACTCCAACGGTAAGGAGATCGCCTCCCACGTCACCGATGCCGAGACGGTGGACTTCCTCGTCAAAAATGTCCACCTCTGGGACGGCAAGCGGGACCCCCACTGCTACCATGTGGAGGCGGATCTTCTGGACGGCGGGGAGAAGCTCGACAACGTGGGCACCCACTTCGGCTTCCGGACCTTCTCCGTGGACCCGGAGCGGGGCTTCCTGCTCAACGGCCGGGAGTATCCCCTCCGGGGTGTGGCCCGACACCAGGACCGGATCGGCTTCGGCAATGCGCTGCTGCCCGAGCATCACAATGAGGACATCGAGCTGATCCGGGAGCTGGGTGCCACCACCATCCGTCTGGCCCACTACCAGCACGATCAGTATTTCTACACCCTCTGCGACGAGGCGGGCCTGGTCATCTGGGCGGAGATCCCCTACATCTCCCAGCACATGCCGGAAGGCCGGGAGAACACCGTCAGCCAGATGACGGAGCTGATCACCCAGTGCTACAACCATCCCTCCATCTGCTTCTGGGGCCTTTCCAATGAGATCACCATGAACAGCGCGGAGGATCCGGATCTCATCGTCAACCACCGGATCCTGAACAATCTGGTCAAGAAGCTGGACCCCATCCGCCTGACCACCGTCGCCGCCCTGAGCATGTGCCCCATGGACGCCACCTATCTGACCATCCCCGATGTGGTCAGCTACAACCACTATTTCGGCTGGTACGGCGGCGATACGGACATGAACGGCCCCTGGCTGGACAAGTTCCACGCCAAGAATCCCAACATCCCCATCGGCGTCAGTGAATACGGCTGCGAGGCCCTGAACTGGCACACCTCCAACCCCGTCCAGGGCGACTACACCGAGGAATACCAGGCCCACTACCACGAGGAGCTGATCCGCCAGCTCTACACCCGTCCCTACATCTGGGCCACCCACTGCTGGAACATGTTCGACTTCGGCGCCGACGCCCGGGCCGAGGGCGGCGAGAACGGCCAGAACCACAAGGGTCTGGTGACCATCGACCGCAAGTACAAGAAGGACGCCTTCTACGCCTACAAGGCATGGCTCTCCGACGAGCCCTTCGTCCACATCTGCGGCAAGCGGTACACCGACCGGGTGGAGGATCTGACCAAGGTCTCGGTCTACTCCAACCAGCCCGAAGTCGAGCTGTTTGCAAACGGCGAATCCCTCGGCAAGCTGGCCGCGGAGGACCATTTCTTCTACTTCAGCGTCCCCAATGTGGGCGAAACCACTCTGGTCGCCGTGGCCGGGGACTGCCGGGACGAGAGCTTCCTCCGCAAGGTGGACACCTTTAACGAGGACTACCGGATGAAGGAGGCCGGGACCATCCTCAACTGGTTCGACATCACCGAGCCCGAGGGCCGCTTCTCCCTGAACGACAAGGTCGGCGACATCATGGGCACGCTCCAGGGCAAGCTGCTGATGCTGTCCATGGTGAAAAAACTGCTGCCCAAGGGAAAGAAGGGCGAAAAGCCCACCGCAGCCGGCTTTGAGATCAACGGCGACATGATGCAGATGGTCGCCGGCTTCACCCTCCTGCGGCTGCTGAACATGGCCGGCGGCATGCTGGACCTGAAGCTCACCAAGGAGGATCTGCTGGAGCTGAACCGGAAGCTCAACCGGATCAAGAAGCCCAGGAAGTAATCCCACTGCCCGCCGGAACACTCCGGCGGGCTTCTTTCTCTTGACTTTCTGCAAGATTTCCCCTATCATAAAGAAAACAAAAGGAGGATCCTCCCATGCGCCGCATTTTTTGTCTGTGTCTGCTTCTGACTCTGCTGGCGGGCTGCGTCTCTGCCCCCGCCGGTACGACCGCCGCGCCCACCACCGCTCCGACCACGGTCCCCACCACGGCCCCCACGGAGCCGGTACCCACCGAGGACCCTGCCGACAGCATCCGCACGGGCTACTACCTGCTCACCGGCATCAGCGACGGCGAGACTTCCATCGACGGCTTCGCCATGGCGGCCTTCCGGGGCTATCTGCAGATCAACCCGGACCGTACGGGCCTGCTGTCCCTGAACGGCGTCATCGAGCATGTGGAGTGGTCCGGCCGGTATCTGACCATCGACGGCATCACCTGCAAATTCACCATCGAGGACGATGTGATGCAGCTCAATTACAAGTACGAATTCGACGCGGAATTCACCTATTCCGGCGATGAGATCGACCCGTACTACCTCAACGCCCCCCTGGAGCCGGGCATGTACATCCTGACCCACTATGTCGACGATGGCGAGACGTGGTATTTCGAGGATCCGGACATCACCCTGGGCTATTTCCACCTGCTGCCCGACGGCACCGGCAAGTACTACAACGGCAATGCGGAGTTCGACCTGTCCTGGAAAAACGATGTGCTGATCATCAGCAGCACCCCCCTGATCTACCAGTTCATCCCGGCGGAGCAGACCGGGGACGGCGTGGCCATGCTGATCCTCCACGACTTCGGCTGGGACATGACCATCTTCCGTGCCATCGACGACAACGTATCCGACGACTTCTGAGCATACAAAATTCCCCCGGAAGCAAAAACGCTTCCGGGGGGTTACATTCATGCTCCTGCACTGGGGCAGTTCCGATCCCGGCATGATCCGCAGGACGGCGCTTCCTCTCCAAAACAGCATAACATATAGTCACATTCCTCGCAGCAGCACTCCCCCTTTTCTCCGTTTCCCGGACAATCCCGTCCTTGATTTCCCGGAATCAGCACCGTACCTGTCACATCTGTGATCATGATTATCCCTCCCAATAATAGACTATTACATTATATAATGTAATAGTCTATATGTAAAGTGGAGATATTCGATATCATCTCATTAATACATGATATATGAGGAGATATCTTATGATCAGATTAAGAGTGCTGGAGCTGCTGGAACAGCAGGGCAGGACAAAATACTGGCTCTACAAGCAGCTGGGTATGAGCTATCAGAATTTCAGCCGCATGGTCAACAACGAGACGAAGTCCATCCGTTACGAGAATATCGAAACCATGTGTCTGCTTCTCAACTGTACCCCCAACGAGCTGTTTGAGATCACAGAAGATTGAAGCCCCCGGAAGCAAAAACGCTTCCGGGGGTCCTTTTTACGGCAGATAATGCTCAAAAATCGGGATCCAGCCCTCTTTGACCGCAGTCTCGTGGTCCTCCGGGCTGCGGATGGTCCAGCTGACCATCTCCATGTTCCACAGCTTCCGGCAGATGGAGTTGCTCAGCGTCTTCCTGGTGGGATAGTCATAGGCCACGAAATCGGGCTTGCAGAGGAAATTCTCCAGGTGGTAGCTCAGGATGAATTTCAGGGGCAGGGGCAGCTTGTTCTTCGGATATTTCAGGCTGTTCTCCGCCAGCTGGCCACGGATGATGTCCGGCCGGTTCTGCTTCAGCCAGAGGACGCAGCGGGGGTCGAAGGACTCCATGCACCAGATGCCCTCGTACTCTTCCATGGCGGCGCAGGCTGCCGCGCACAATGCCGCGTGGTTGCCGCCCTCGGGCTTCAGCTCGATGATCAGGGGAGTCCTCCCGGCAAAGACCTCCAGGACCTCCTGGAATGTGGGGATCGTCTCCGTGGTGCCCTCCAGCGTATAATGCTTCAGGTCGGCGGTGGTCAGGTCCTCCACCCGGCCCTCCTGTCCGGTGGTCCGCAGGAGCTTGCTGTCGTGGATGACGGCCAGGCCGCCGTCCTTCAGAAGATGCACATCCAGCTCCGCGCCGTAGCCGTGATCCACCGCAGCCCGGAAGGCCGCCAGGGAATTTTCCGGCACGCCCGCACCGTGGAGTCCCCGGTGGGCGTAGTTCCAGCCCCGGAGCTTCTGCAATCCCTCATGCCCCGTCCGGCCCTTCAAAGCCAGCAGATAACCGGCGCCGATGGCCGGGATGGTCCACAGGATCTTCTTGTTCATGCTGCACCTCAGTCATCGATGTCCAGGGCTTCGAGGCCGCGCTTGGCCGCGACCTTGCTGTCGCCGTGCTTGACCAGGAACATGGTCACAAAGGCCAGTGCTACAAAAACGGCGGCGTAGGGGAACAGGACCGTCATGCCCAGCTTGTCCATCAGGAAGCCGGAGAGCATGGGCGTGGCGATCTGGGCGGACATGGAGGCGGTGTAGTAGAAGCCCGTGTACCTGCCAATGTCGGCGCCGGAACACATCTCCACGACCATGGGGAAGGAGTTGACGTTGATGGTCGCCCAGGCGATGCCCGCCAGGATGAACATCAAATTCATCATCCAGGTGGGGCTCTCCACCCGCATGAAGCCCGCCACGGTGAAGGCCGCGCAGAGCATCACGACGCCGCCCAGGATGGTCTTCTTCCGGCCGATTCTGGATGCAACGTTACCGGCGGGGATGTAGGCGATGATGGCCGCTGCCTGGGCCAGCAGCATGGTGGTATTGTAATCCTTGTCCAGGATGTTTCCTGCGTAGACGGCATACTTGGAGGTGACGGCGTTGTAGCCGAAGTACCACAGGGCAATGGAGGCCAGGATCAGCAGCAGGCTGCGCTTCTCAGAACCGGTCAGGCCCCGCTTTTCGCCTGCGTCCTCCTCCTTCTCCTCCACGCCATAGCGGATGGAGTCGGCGGCCATTTCCGCGGCCCACTTGGGCTCCCGGACGGTCAGCAGGAAGATCAGCAGCGAGGTCAGCATCAGCGCGGCGATGACACCGTAATAGACGGTATAGCTCATCAGGGCGTTCTGGACCGCGGAGGTGGAGAACACCATGCCCAGCACCAGCACCAGGATGCCGCCCGCGGTGCCCATCAGGTTGATGATGGCGTTGGCATTGCTTCGCAGGGGCTTCATGGTCACATCGGGCATCAGTGCCACCGCCGGGGACCGGAACGTGGCCATGGCTACCAACACGATCAGCAGCAGCACCACGAACAGGATCAGGGTGCCGGAATTGGACTGGGTGACGCCGGCAGCATAGGACTGCCGGGCAGGCGCGACATAGTTGGTGTAATCCGGATTGGTGACCGTCTTTCCGGTTTCCGGATCGGTGATCTTGCAGGTGATGGAGGTAAATTCCTCCTCGGTGAACACCTCGGACAGCACGAAGACATCGCCCTCCGGGGTGATCAGCTTCGTGTCGGCCTTCGCCTCATACAGCACCTGCATGGAGGCGGGGTCGTCGATGGCAGCGACCTTGCCCAGATTGTTCAGCTGTGCATTGTCTGTGAAGGACAGGCCCACCAGCGCCAGGGCCGCCAGGATGGTGCCAACGGTGATGAACGGCGTGCGCTTGCCATAGCGGCTGGCACACTTGTCGGAGATGGCGCCGAAAAGGGGCAGCATGAAGACTGCCAGCACATTGTCCAGGGCCATGATCACGCCGGACCAGGTCTGGGACATGCCGAACTTGTTGGTCAGAATGACCGGGATCGTGGCATCATAGGCCTGCCAGAAGGCACTGATCAGGAAGAAGGCAAAGCCGACCAGTATGGTACGTTTGTAGTTGAGTTTCATAGGGGACCTCCCATATTTTTCTATACCCTGCCATTATACCGGGAAATGGAAGGATTGTCCAGTATGCCGGAAAGATCTTCCTTGAAATCCCGGTATGATTTCGGTAAAATAAAAGAAAAATCTCCGGAGGTATCCCTATGAAGATCGTACTGCTCGACGGCGAAGCCCTGAATCCCGGCGACCTGAGCTGGGCCCCCTTTGAAGCTCTGGGCGAGCTGACCGTATACCCCCACGGAACCGAGGACCAGGAGGAGGTCATCCGCCGCATCGGCGACGCGGACATCGTCCTGGGCAACAAGACCCCTGTCAGCCGCCTGGTCTTCGAGCGCTGCCCGAATATCCGGCTGATGTGCCTGGTGTCCACGGGCTACAACGTGGTCGACGTGGCCGCCGCCCGGGATCACGGCGTTCCCGTGTGCAATGTCCCCGCCTACGGCACCGAGATGGTGGCCCAGTTCGCCATCGGCCTGTTGCTGGAGGTCTGCCACCATGTCCAGCTCCACAACGAATCCGTCCACGCCGGCGAATGGGAGCGCTGCCCCAATTTCAGCTACTGGAAGACGCCCATCATCGAGCTGGCGGGCAAGACCATGGGCATCATCGGCTTCGGCCGGATCGGCCGCCAGGTTGGCCGG
>JAFQSI010000045.1 GCA_017409645.1 Oscillospiraceae bacterium
ACCTGGAGGAGGACGACAGCGTGGAGGTCTTCCGGATCATCCGCTACACCAAGGACTGGCAGAAGGTCGACCACGCCAGCCTCTTCGGCGCCAACACCTACATCCCCTTCGACGCAGGCTCCCTCCGCTTCGACCGCAGCGGCGACATCCTCTACATCCGCACCGCCCACGAGATGTACGACTCCGGCGACGGCCTGCACCATCAGGCCAACGTGATGATCTCCGTCCGCATCAGCGACATGACCGTCACCGACGAGCTCACCAGGGTACTGAACCGAAACTACGGCTACATCAGCCATTCCTTCAACCAGTTCGTCCGGGTGGATGGAGATACCCTGCTGGCAGTGGATCACGGCGATGCGCTGCCCCGCTCTGTGGTACTCATCAAGTACGGCAGGAAGGCGGGCGAGGAGCAGTTCTTCGGCAGAGTCAGCTATGTCAACGCCCTGCCCATCGCCGATTCGTCCTACCATTACAACGACACCGGCGTATCCGTGGGCGGTTTTGAATGTTCCTCCACCGATTACCTGATCGCAGGCAGCGCCTACGACATGAGCGAAACGGTGGATCTGATGTACGCCCACCGGAACATCTTCGTCACCGCCACGCCCAAGGACGATTTCACCGACGAGGGCACCGTCCTCCACTGGCTCACCGACTATTCCGAAGCCGACGGCGTTGAAGTCTCCCCGCCCCATCTGCTGAAGGTCGATGCCGACCGGTTCTTCCTGACCTGGACCGAGGACGGACAGCTCAAATACTGCTTCCTGAACGGCCGCGGCGTGATCGAGGGCGAGATCTATACCATGGAGGGCGACCTGAGCGACTGCGTGCCCATCCTGGCCGGGGACAACATCGTCTGGTATGTCACCGACTACTCCGCACCCGTCTTTTACAAGGTCGAGCTGAATCCCCATGTCCACAGCTATGAGGCCGTGGTGACGGAGCCCACCTGTACCGAGCCGGGCTACACCACCTACACCTGCTCCGGCTGCGGCGACAGCTATGTGGCCGATCACACCGCTGCCCTGGACCACAGCTGGGGTGCGTGGTACACCGTCAAGGAACCCACCTGCACCGAAACCGGCTACCTGCAGCGCGACTGCAGCCGCTGCAGCGCCCACCAGACCGAGCGCGTGGATGCTCTGGGCCACGATTGGCACGGCACCCAGTGTAACCGCTGCGGCGAGAAGCGGAAGACCCCCTTCGACGATGTGCCCGCAGGCTCCTACTTCGAGGATCCCGTGGCCTGGGCGGCGGAAAACGGCATCACCAACGGCACCTCTCCCACCACCTTCGGCCCCGGCGAATCCTGCATCCGGGCTCAGGTGGTCACCTTCCTCTGGCGCGCCGCCGGTTCCCCCGAACCCACCTCCGCCAATAACCCCTTCACCGATGTGAAGGAGAAGGATTTCTTCTTCAAGGCCGTCCTCTGGGCGGTGGAGCAGGGCATCACCAAGGGCGTGGATGCCACCCACTTTGGTCCCGGCGTCCCCTGCAACCGGGCCCAGGTAGTCACCTTCCTCTGGCGCGCCGCCGGTTCTCCCGAACCCACCTCAGCCAATAACCCCTTCACCGATGTGAAGGCCGGACAGTTCTGCTTTGACGCCGTCCTCTGGGCGGTGGAGCAGGGCATCACCAAGGGCATCTCTGACACGGAATTCGGCGCGGCCGGTATCTGCAACCGGGCCCAGATCGTCACCTTCCTCTACCGCACCTTTGCATAACTCCCACCGGGGCCTGCTGCATGACGCAGCAGGCCCACCTTTCTGTTGGTCGGATTTTGTCGTAAATACAGGATTTTTCAGTAAAGTTATTTACTAATTTTATAGTAA
>JAFQSI010000046.1 GCA_017409645.1 Oscillospiraceae bacterium
GTCGGAGCGGTAGCCCAGCTCGATGTGCTGGTAGACGTTGACGTCCACCTTTTCCACCTGCTGGATGCCGAAGGGCAGCTTGAAGTGGAAGCCCGCGTCGGTGATGGCCGTGACCTTGCCAAAGGTGGTGACCACCGCCTGCTGCTTGTCATCGACGGTGTAGAAGCTGCTGGCCGCGCCCAGGACCAGCACCAGCACGATGGCGATGGCGATGATGGCTGCGGGCTTGAGTTTGGGTGTCTTGAACTCCCTGGGCATTTTTGGGCCTCTGGGCTCGCCGGAGGGCGTCCAGCGGTAGGTTCCGTTTTCTTCCATAATTGCATTTCTCCTTTTTAATTGTTTTCTTGATACGGTAGGGTGGGGTCATGACCCCACCGACGCACTTCGACACGGTACCATGCCGAAATGGTGCGGACAGGTAATTGGAAACGGGTACTTCTGATCCGGCTGGTCTGTCATCCAACCTGGTCGGCGCTTTCTGACCCCGCCCCACAGGAATACTTTATTCCTGATACAGCTCCGTCAGCATCGCGTCCGCCCTCTGGATGGTCCGGACGCCGATCCAGGCGGTGAGCATGATCCGCAGGACCTGGTCGATGCGCTCCTTGGCGCCGGGGACGGGCTCTGCGTAATCTCTGAGGATGTCGGCGATGGCCTCGTCCCAGCTGTCGGTGCCGCCGATGTGCCGGGCCCGGGCCGCCAGCCGCAGGAACATGAAGTAAAGCACCGTATCATCGATGATGTCGTCGCTCTCGTCGTCCAGCTCGCCGTTGACATAGGACAGCAGGGAGCAGATCTTTTCCATGGGCATGGCGGAGCGGAGCATATTGATGGTGACGATGCGGCTGAACTGCTGGATGGAGTAGCGCTTGTTCACCGGGCTGGACAGGAAGCCCCGCTTGACCCAATTCTGGATGTCGTGGGGCTCCACGCCGGAGACGGAGGCCAGCTGGCTGCGGATCATGCCGCCGCCGAGAAACATGCCCTCGATCTGCCGGATGGATGCTTCCACATCACTGCGCGGACCGCGGATCACGGTCCCCGGAATCGTCCATTCCATTTGTTTACACCTCCATATGTTTGATGTAACCTGATGGTATCATAGGGTTACGTGATTGTCAATGGGTATAACGAAACTTCGTACACATCCACAATTTGTTATCGATACAATTGTACAGATTCCATATGCCGTTTCCATCAACGTGTGAAAAAGGCCGCCCCCTTGCGGGAGCGGCCTCGAGATTCAGTTTGACCGAGAATTACAGCAGCTTGGCGAAGTGCTTGATGGTGCGGACCATCTGGCTGGTGTAGGAGTTCTCGTTGTCGTACCAGGAGACGACCTGGACCTGGGTCTTGCCGTCGGGCAGCTTGTTGACCATGGTCTGGGTGGCATCGAACAGGGAGCCGAAGCGCATGCCGATGATGTCGGAGGAGACGATCTCGTCCTCGGTGTAGCCGTAGGACTCGGTAGCAGCGGCCTTCATGGCAGCGTTGATCTCAGCAACGGTGACCTCCTTGGCGACCACAGCGTTCAGCATGGTGGTGGAGCCGGTGGGGGTGGGAACGCGCTGGGCAGCGCCGATCAGCTTGCCGTTCAGCTCGGGGATGACCAGGCCGATGGCCTTGGCAGCGCCGGTGGAGTTGGGAACGATGTTCACGGCAGCAGCGCGGGAACGACGCTTGTCACCCTTGCGCTGGGGGCCGTCCAGGGTCATCTGGTCGCCGGTGTAGGCGTGGATGGTGCACATGATGCCAGCCTCGATGGGAGCCAGATCGTTCAGAGCCTTAGCCATGGGAGCCAGGCAGTTGGTGGTGCAGGAAGCGGCGGAGATGATGTGATCGTCCTTGGTCAGAGTCTCGTGGTTGACGTTGTAGACGATGGTGGGCAGGTCGTTGCCAGCGGGAGCAGAGATGACGACCTTCTTGGCGCCGGCGTCGATGTGAGCCTGAGCCTTGGCCTTGCTGGTGTAGAAGCCGGTGCACTCCAGGACGACGTCAACACCCAGCTCGCCCCAGGGCAGCTCGGCGGCGTTGGCCTTGGCGTAGATGGTGATCTTCTTGCCGTCGACAACGATGTTGTCCTCGCCGGCCTCGACAGTGTGAGTGCCGAAGGGCAGAGCGTAAGCGCCCTGAGTGGAGTCGTACTTCAGCAGGTGAGCCAGCATAGCGGGAGAGGTCAGGTCGTTGATAGCGACAACCTCGAAGCCCTCAGCGCCGAACATCTGGCGGAAAGCCAGACGGCCGATACGACCGAAACCGTTAATAGCAACCTTAACAGACATGGGAATTACCTCCATTTTATCGCTGCCTGACAGCAGCGTGATTTATTTGGTTCGTCCGGGCAATCGATATTTCCCGAACGATTACATTATATCCTATCTTTACCCGGATGTAAAGGGGTAAGTTCCATATTTTCCAGTTTTTTTCTACCGTGAATTTCTAAAACTTGATGCGCAATCGTTTGCGCTGCGGATTAGCCCAATTATTCCGGGATATAAAAGGATACAAAATGTTTCAGAATCGATTCTCTGTCAGACCGGACGCTGCCCATCTGACATTCGGGCTTTCCGCCGCCCCGGCCCTGAAGGGTCGCGGTCATCTCCTTGTTGAACGAGCGCAGATCCCCGTCCCGGCGGATCAGGCAGTAGCTGAAGGAGCCGTCGGTATTTTCAGAGAAGACCGCCGCCGTGCCGCCGCAGCTTTCCGCGGTCAGGTCCGCCAGCTTCCGGACGCCCACGGAGTCCAGGCCCTCGCACAGGAGCAGGCTGTCGCCCCTTCCGGCGCAGCGCCCGGCCCTGGCTGCGAAGATCTGCGTCTCCAGCTGGCCGATCCGGTGCTTCTGGCTCTCCAGCAGCTCGTTCATTTTGGCGGCAGCCTCGCCCGTCTCCAGGAGCTTCGCGGAGAAGGCGGCGCTGACCAGCTTGTTCTGCTCATGGCTCCTCGACAGGAAGTCGAAGCACCGTCTGCCGCAGAGCATCTCGATGCGGCTGCCGCTGCGGAACCGGACGCAGGAGAAGAGCTTGATCAGACCGATCTCGCCGGTCCGCTCCACATGGATGCCGCAGCAGGCGCAGGAATCAAAGCCGGGCACCTGGACGATCCGCACGGGCCAGGGTAGGGCCCGCTTGGTCCGGTAGGCCACATCGGGCAGTTCCTCGGGGCTGGGGGTCCAGATGTGCAGGGGGATATTCCGGTAGATGGCCTCGTTGGCGAGGCGCTCCAGCTCCGGCAGGTCCTCCGGCGGGATGATGCCGTCAAAATCGATGGTGATGGACTGCACGCCCATGTGGAAGCCCACATTGTGCCAGCCGTAGCGCTTGTTGATGATGCCGGAGACGATATGCTCGCCGGTGTGCTGCTGCATCAGGTCGAACCGGTGGGCATAGTCCACGACGCCCGCCGCAGCTTCGCCCACGGCCAGGGGCTGCGCCAGCCGGTGCAGCACCCGCTCCCCGTCCTCGTGGACATGGAGGACCTCGATGCCGTTCAGGGTGCCCCTGTCGGCGGCTTGTCCGCCGCCCTCGGGGTAGAAGGCCGTCTGATCCAGCTCGACCTCAAAGCCCTGCTTCGTCTCCGCACAATCCACCACCACGGCGGAAAACTGTGCCAGACGGCAGTCGGCGTAAAATAGTTTGTTCGTTTCCATTGTGTTTTATGCACTCCTTAATATTAGGAATGTAGGGCGGGCGGCACTGCCCCCGCCGACCAGGTTGGATGACCACCTGGCCATATTCAGAAGGAGAAGCCAGGATCACCACTGTCATTGCGAGCCCGTCAGGGCGTGGCAATCCGTTCTCTTTCCGCCCCCCAGAGGGGGGCGGAGCGGTGCTTCGCACCGCAGGGGTTACGGATTGCCACGTCGCTTCGCTCCTCGCAATGACAGATGTAGCTTGAAGCTGGTACTTCTGTCGAACACCGGCAATCGGCCGACCTGCTCGGTGGGGTCATGACCCCACCCTACAGAGTTCGTCGGAGTTGAGTTCCCCGATCTCCTTCGCGATGGTACACTGGCACTGGAATTTGCAGTCGCCGTAGGAGCAGTCGCACTCGGCGAGCTTTCCGTCCTCGGTGACGACCTCCACCATGCGGCTGCCGTCCAGACAGCGGCAGTAGCCGCTGAAAAAATGCTCGGTCATGCTTCGTCCTCCACGATGCAGAGGCCGTTGTGGCCCAGCACCAGCTGGTTGTCGGCCACGGTCAGCATATTGCGGGCCAGCAGGATCTTGCCCACGGGGATCTCCCAGTCATCGGAGCCCCGGTTGACGTAGACGCGGATGGTCTGGCCCTTGTAGGTCCGGGTGAAGCCGAGCTGCTGGTTCACCGCCTGGAAGAAATGGATATCGCCCAGCCGCAGGGCCTCGTGCTTCTTCCGCAGCTGACCCAGGCGATGGTAGTGGATCTGCAGCTCCCGCTCCTCCCGGCCCCAGGGGAAGGGACGGCGGCAGAAGGGATCGCCGTAGCCCTCCATGCCGGCCTCGTCGCCGTAGTAGATGGAGGGGGCGCCGGGCAGGGTGTATTGCAGCACCGTGGCGGCGTGGAGCCGGTCCAGAGCCGTGACCCACTGGGTCCGGGTGAGCCGGCGGCTGGCCTTGGCGTAGCGGTCCCCCTGGAAATCGTCGATCATGGCGGTCAGGATCCGGCTGGTGTCATGGGTGCCCAGCAGATTCATGGTGCAGGCCATGACCTGGGGGGGATAGTTCTCCACGATGGACATGACGGTATCCTTGAAGCCCCGGCCGTCGTCGATCTTGCGCATGAAATTGATGATGGCGGTTCGGAAGGGGTAGTTCATGGGGCTGTCCAGCTCGCCGTCCACGAAATAGCGGCGGCGGGTGCCGTAGGAACTCTTGTTGGAGGCGTCCTCCCAGACCTCGCCGATCAGCAGGGCGTCGGGCTTGATTTCGCGGATGCGGTTTTTCAGCCGCAGGACGAATTCGTCGGGCAGCTCATCGACAACATCCAGCCGGAAGCCGTCGGCGCCCAGCTTCAGCCAATGGGCAACAACGCTGTCCTCGTCCTCAATAATATAATTGAGGAAGCTGGGGTGCATTTTGTTGACGGTGGGCAGGGTGTCGAAATTCCACCAGCAGTTGTAGCTGTTCGGATAGTCATAGAAGGTGTACCAGTCGTAGTAGGGAGAGGTCTGGGAATGGTACGCGCCCATGCCGGGGAAGGTCCGGTTCTTGTTGAAATAGAGGGAATCGGAGCCGGTGTGGGAGTAGACGCCGTCGAGGATGATCTTCATCCCCTTTTCGTGGGCGGCGTCGCACAGAGCCTTGAAATCCTCCTCGGTGCCCAGCATGGGGTCGGGGGTCTTGTAGTCACCGGTGTCATAGCGGTGGGAGGAGAAGGCCTTGGAGATGGGATTCAGATAGATGATGGTGGTGCCCAGGGACGCGATATAGTCCAGCTTCTCCTGGATGCCCCGGAAGTTGCCGCCGTAGAAGTCGTTGTTGAGGACCTTGCCCCAGCGGTCAGGCTGCCACTGGACCTCGTCGTACCAGTAGTTGTGGACGGTGTAGGGCTCGAGCTTGCCCGTCAGGTCCACCTTGCCGGAGCGGTGGAACCGGTCGGGGAAGATCTGGTAGATGATCGCGCCCTTGGCCCAGTCCGGGGTGGTGAAATCCTCCGGGATCACGCTGACCTGCCAGAGATCACCGGCCTCCATATTGGTGTCATCGCCCTGCTTGAACAGCCGGAAGGCGCCCGACTTGTGGGTGATGTGGAAATAGTAGAAGTACAGTCCGCGCTCCTGAAGCTCCATTTCGCCGGAGAAGACCTCATAGGGGTCCTTCTTCATCCGCTGTTCCAGGATGAATTCCCCGCAGGCCTCGCCGTCCTCGCGCTGGACGAGACAGGCGACCCTGGTCGCCTGGACAGTGGAGGGGATATGGATGCTCAGTTTACATTTCTGACCGGGGGTCAGGGTGCCGAAGGGGTCCTTGTGGGCAAGCAGCTTGCTGTCGTAAAGAATCCGCATAATTGTCTCCTAAGATGTGATATAAAAAATGCCCGCAGGCTTTTTCATTGTATCATACTTAAATGGCTCTGACAAGGGGGTAGCGCTGTCACCAAATCCGGGCAGCGGAATAACATGGAATGAGCGGCAAGCCCGCTCCAAATCCCAATCCCGGAGGTAATCCTATGTATAACAACAATTGCTTCGGCGGCAACAACTGTCTGTGGATCATCATCCTGCTCATCCTGTTCTGCGGCTGCGGCAACCAGGGCGGCATCTGCGGCGGTGCCCAGCAGAACGGCGGCTGCGGCTGCAATCACGACTGCTGCTGCTAAACCACTAGACGACCGGGCCTCCCGCAAGGGAGGCTCCTTTTCGTTGACTTCGCCCGGCTTGCGTGATAAGATAAGGAAAAATTGAAAACGGAAAGTTCGGAATCATTCTCCATTCTCAATTTTCAATTCTCCATTCAACGAGGTATCACCCATGACCTATTTCCTGATGGCCCTCTTCGCGGCAGGCATCGTAGCCCTGGATCAGTGGACCAAGGCCCTGACCGTGGCGAACATCCCCCTGTATACGGACCTGCCCTTTCTCGACGGGCTGTTCCACTTCACCTATGTCCAGAACACCGGCGCGGCCTTTTCCAGCTTCCGGGGCCAGCAGTGGCTCTTTGCCCTGATCTTCGTGGTGTTCACCCTGTTCCTGATCTGGGAGCTGAAGAAAAATTCCCTGGGGCTGAAGCCCGTGGAGCGCTGGTGCGTCGTGGCCGTCTGGGCCGGCGGCCTGGGCAACATGATCGACCGGGTGCGGCTTGGCTATGTGGTGGACATGATCGAGGTGGAGTTCATCCGCTTCCCGGTGTTCAACGTGGCCGACTGCTTCATCACCTGCGGCTGCGTGCTGCTCATCGCCCACCTGGTGCTGTTCAATAAGGAATTCTGGAAAAACTGATCTCTGTAGGGTGGGGTCATGACCCCACCGACCAGGCCGCGCGATTGCCCAGCCTGAACAGAAGGATCCCGTACCAATACCAAACACAGAAGCCTTGTACATAATCGCACTGCGTCGGCGGGGTCATGACCCCGCCCTACAGGAGCGATCCAACATTGAGGAACTGCTATGACTTTTACCGCTGACATCCCCGGCGAGCGTTTGGACGCCTACCTCGCCCGGGTCGCCGACATGAGCCGCAGCGCCGCCCAGAAGCTCATCGAGCAGGGGGCCGTGCTGAAAAACGGCAAAAAACCCAAGAAAAACGACCGTCTTGAGCCCGGCGATACCATCGAAGTGGAGATCCCGGAGCCCGTGGAGGTGGACATCCAGCCCACCGAAATGCCCCTGGATATCGTCTACGAGGACGAGGACGTGCTGGTCATCAACAAGCCCAAGGGGCTCGTCGTCCACCCCGCCGCAGGCCATCAGGACGACACCCTGGTCAACGGGCTCATGTACGCCATGGGGGACAACCTCTCGGGCATCAACGGCGAGCTGCGCCCGGGCATCGTCCACCGGATCGACAAGGACACCTCCGGCCTGCTGGCCGTGGCGAAAAATGACTACGCCCACACCATGCTGGCCAGCCAGCTGAAGGACCATTCCATGGCGAGGACTTATGAGTGCATCGTCTGCGGCTCCTTCCGGGAGGACTCGGGCACCGTGGACGCCCCCATCGGGCGGCACCCCACAGACCGGAAGAAGATGTGCGTCACCGAGCGTAATTCGAGAAACGCCGTGACCCATTGGGAGGTCATCAAGCGGTATCGGGGCTACACCCACATCCGCTGCCGTCTGGAGACGGGCCGCACCCACCAGATCCGCGTCCATATGGCACACATCGGCCACCCCATCCTGGGTGACACGGTCTACGGCCATAAAAAAACCGAGCTGGGCCAGAACAGCCAGTGTCTCCACGCCGGTGCCCTGTGCTTCCGCCACCCCAGAGACGGCCGCCCCGTGCTGGTCTTCGCCCCGCTGCCGGCGTATTTCACGGAAGTGATCGACAAACTGGAGCGGATGAAGTAAACGCAGCCAGGCATCAGCTGCCTCTGTCATTGCGAGGAGGGCGCAGCCCGACGTGGCAATCCACGTCCCCTGCGGTGCAAAGCACCGCCCGACCCCGGAGGGGTCGGAAAGAGAACGGATTGCCACAGCCCTGACGGGCTTCGCAATGACGGTGGTTTTCGATACATTCCGCACCATATCAGCCGCTGGCGTGTATCGTCCTGCTCTGTCATTGCGAGGAGGGCAAAGCCCGACGTGGCAATCCGTTCTCCCTGCCGCACGGGGTCCTTCTGAAAGGTTGAGCGAAATGTACTATGTATATATTCTGGCAAACAACACCGGTACTACCATCTATACGGGTATCACCAATGATTTGATCCGCAGAGTCTACGAACACAAGCACCACCTTGATCCCAACAGCTTTACCGCCAAATATGATGTGACCAGATTGGTATATTTCGATTCTACACCGGATGTTCGTTCCGCGATCGAACGGGAAAAGCAAATCAAGGGGTGGAAACGTGCGAAAAAGAACGCCCTCGTCGAGGGCATGAATCCAAAGTGGGAAGACCTCTATGATTCGTTATTGCGGTAAGGGGACGGATTGCCACGTCGCTTCGCTCCTCGCAATGACAGCATACTGTTAGTCTCCGCACATCATCAGCTGCCGACGGGTATCGCTCCCCTCTGTCATTGCGAGGAGGGCGCAGCCCGACGTGGCAATCCGCATCCCCTGCGGTACATCGCACCATATCAGCTGCTAAGGAGGTTTTACAATGGGCATCTACTCTGACGTTTTACTGACTGTCGATTTTGACCGGACCCTGACGGCTCCCGATTCTTCCATCCCCCGGCGCAACATCGAGGCCATCGAGTATTTTATGGCCAACGGCGGAGCCTTTACCGTCAACACGGGCCGCAGTGTGCCCATGTATTCGAGCAAGCTGGACCTGGTGCCCGTGAACGCGCCGCTGCTGCTGTACAACGGCTCCGCGGCCTATGACCGGGAGCGCCGGGAATTCACCTTCGCCACACCCATCGATCTGCCCATGGTGGAAACTCTGAAGAAAACCATGGAGCTGTTCCCCGACTGTGCCGTGGAGCTGCAGGGGATGGAGCATCACTACCTGTTCACCCCCAACGACGGCTGGGCCGCCTACAACGAGCATAACCGCTGCCCCTACGCCTTCCTGGACCTGGAGGAGGCCCCCGGGCCCTTCCTGAAGTTCACCCTCTACGGGCAGTTCCGGGATGTGACGGTGGCGGACCTGTATAACGGCACACCGGAGGAATTCGCCCGGTTCGACGCCATGGAGCGCAAATTGCAGGAGGTCTTCGGGGACAAGTGCGTGGCCTTCCGGGCCGCCAACCGGATCATCGACGTCCACGCCAAGGGCGTCAGCAAGGCAAAATCCGCCCGGCGGCTCCAGGCGGAGCTGGGCCGCAGGATCCTGGTCTGCGTGGGCGACGGGGAGAACGACGTGACCATGATGGAGGACGCGGACTACGCCTTCTGTCCCGGCGACGCCATCATCCGCGACCGGTTTGAAAATGTCTGCGGCTGTGCCGAGGGCGCCGTTGCTGATGTTATCTACAAAAAAATCCCGGAAATTTTGGGATAATTGCTTGACAAATTTGGCTGTCTGTGTTATGATTTCCTGGCTGAGAACGCAAGACAGCTTACGCGGGTGTAGTTCAATGGTAGAACACCAGCCTTCCAAGCTGGATACGCGGGTCCGATTCCCGTCACCCGCTCCACTTTACATGCGCCAGTAGCTCAGTTGGATAGAGCAACTGCCTTCTAAGCAGTAGGCCAGGGGTTCGAGTCCCTTCTGGCGTGCCAAATCTTCTCAGCAAACAGAATATGGTGGATATAGCACAGTTGGTTAGCGCGTCAGATTGTGGCTCTGAAGGTCGTGGGTTCGAATCCCATTATCCACCCCATGAAAAAACTCCGATGCTTTGCATCGGAGTTTTTTTCACGTGAAGTGTGCCTGTCGGCACGTGAAGTTTGCTCTGCAAGTGAAGTTGCCTGCGGCAGTGAAGTGTCTGCGGACGTGGGCGGCACACTTCGCTTCACGTTTGCGCAGCAAATACTTCACTCCGGCGCAAGCTGGTATTTCACTTCCGGCGTGAGCCGGAAACTTCACTTTTTTACCGCTCCCAATGGTCGCAATACACGCTCCCGCCTGCGTGGATGTCGCCGCTGGCTTCGTCCACGTTCACGTTGCCGCCCGCGTGGATCTCCCCCTCGGCGCAGTCGCAGGACACATTGCCGCCTGCTTCCACATTGCCGTTGACATCATCGCAGGTCACGCTGCCGTTGGCGGTGACACTGCCATAGACATCATTGCAGCTGACGCTGCCCCCGGCCTTCACACTGCCGTAGACATCATCACAGTTCACATCGCCCCCGGCGGTCAGATTGCCATTGACCGCTTCGCAGGTCACATTAACTTCGCTGTGGACGTTCAGTGCGGGGCCTTCATAGCAGAAGTTGATATTTCTGGCAGGATGGCCGCTGCCGATGTGGGTGTGGCCCGCGTAGAGCATAACGCGCAGCACGCCGTCATCGGGCCAGGGCAGCTGGGCGGGGGCGGGCTCCGCCTTCGGTGCCTCCCGGCCGAACAGCTCATCGAGGGTGATGCCGAAGAGGTCGGCGATCTTCGGCAGCAGGGCGATGTCCGGACAGCTCTGGCCCGACTCCCACTTGCTCACCGCCTGATTGGTCACGCCCAGCTGAGTGGCCAGGCCCTCCTGGGTCAGACCCAGGTCCTTACGGTACGCAGCAATGATCTCAGAAAAGGTCATGGTCGCTTCCTCCTTTTGAAAATAGTTGGTTTGTTCACCCATACAGTAGCAGAAACCGGGACAAAAGGCAATGGAATGTTGGTTGAATCCTAAAAAAACCCGATCCAACCAACAGTTGGAACAGGTGTCGGCGTATCGACAAACCTCTTGCCTCTCCCAAAGGGAGAGCCCAGACTGTCGAAGAACCTATATTTCTGAGCGCACCGTAGGGGCGACCCTCGGTCGCCCGCCGAAAAACAGCGTTTTTCGGATTTTCCGAAGGAAAATAAGCCTGTTTTCGCCTTACGGCGACAGATTTTGCTTTACAAAA
>JAFQSI010000047.1 GCA_017409645.1 Oscillospiraceae bacterium
CTTCTTGATGAGTATGTATATTACTTCAATAACAGGCGGCCTGCGGCCGCCCTGGGCTATAAAAGCCCAGTTCAGTACAAGACCGAACTGGGCTTCTAATGCTATGGTTTTTTAGTGTCTACTTTTCCTTGACAGATGCATGCGGTATTCCGCAGCGGCTGAACTGTTTTTATGACTTAATTGCCCTGGGAGATCTTGACGGCCTCGACGATGATCTTGACGCACTGGTCGATGCCCAGCATGGAGCTGCACAGGCACATCTCATAGTTCTGGGCGGCGCCCCAGGTGCGGCCGGTGTAGTGCTGATAGTTGACCCGGCGGCGCTTGTCCTTTTCGTTCAGGCGCTGCTCCGGAGACTTCTCGGCCTCGCCGTACAGACGGACGATGCGCTCAGCCTTGAAGGCCGTATCGGCGTGGATGTAGACGTCCATGACATCCTCACGGTCCT
This sequence comes from Oscillospiraceae bacterium, assembly GCA_017409645.1. Taxonomy (GTDB): domain Bacteria; phylum Bacillota; class Clostridia; order Oscillospirales; family Oscillospiraceae; genus Faecousia. Next base: position 449 of record JAFQSI010000047.1, read on the forward strand.
TCAGGATGTAGTCGGCATTGCGGCCCACGATGACACAGGGGCCCTGCTCCGCCAGCTGCAGGATGACGCCGCACTGGATGTTCCACAGGAAATCGGCGGTGGACAGGCCATTCATGACGCCGGGGACGCCCTGGGGAGCGAAGGCATAGCTCAGCCGGCTCAGGCCGGGGGCATGCTCACCGTTCTCCTCGATGAAACGGGGGGCGAAACCGGATTCCAGGGAGATCTTCTCCACGATCTCCTTGTCGTAGAAGGGGATGCCCAGCTCCTCGGCCACCCGTCTGCCGATGGTGCGGCCGCCGGAACCGAATTCACGGCTGATGGTGATGATCCTTTTTTCATGCTTGTCCATAAGTACGACCTCCTTGGGGTTTGGGGATGTTAGTACCATTATAGCGCTATGCACAACGATTGTCAAACAGTTTCCTACTGTTTTGGACAAAATATTCAATCCCATTAACGCGGTCCGAAACAGGCCCCTGTGCCCCGATCCTTGACTTTCCACCACAAATCGATTACTATATATGAAACCCGGCAGGCCTGACAGACTGCCGGATCTCATCAGCATGGGGGGATTCCTTTGCGCAGAGGTATCATTTATATTTGCAAATACGGAGCCTCCTATCCCGGCAGCTTTATTGCAAGCATGGAAAAGCTGGCTGCAGCAGCGCGCAGCGAGGGCAACTGCGTATACTTCCTCTTTCCGGATTCCGTGGCGGATAAGCCCTGGATCAGGGCGCTTCCCGTGGAGGATGCGCATCTTCTGTTCTGTGATTTCTCGTTCCGGGGGCTCCATTCCTTCTGCCGCCGTTTCGTCCGGAGCCACAGCAGCATGCAAATGGTGGCCCATACCCATTTCCTGGGCGGCATCTCGCTCCTTGCCGTGAAAACATGCTTTGATACCTGTATCTGCCATTACCATATGTCTGTTCCCAGGACGGTATCCCTGGTCAGGAGGATGCGGCGGGTGGTGAGCCGCATGATCTACCGGGGCTGCATCCTCATCGGTGTCAGTGATGCAGTTTCACGGGATCTGAAGTCGTTTTTTCCCCATAATACTGTTGAATGTGTTCCCAATGCAGTGGGCTTTGAATATCTTTCCAGAAGTCTCCGCTCCGGTGCGGTTCCCGCTTGCCTGGATGTTGATGAATTCCGGATCCTGATCCACGGATCGTATTTTTATCTGAAGGGTGCCGACACAGCCGTCAGAGCAGTTGCGCAGCTGAACAAAAAGCAGGTCCCCTGCAGGCTGTACATTACCACCCATTCCGTGGATGATACCAGCAGGCTCCTGGCTTCCCTCGGTGAGGATCTTTCCATGATCCAGCCGATCGGGGTCGTGGAGAATGTCCTGGAGCTGTACAACAATGTTGAACTGTTTCTGTCTCCTTCCAGAGAGGAATCCTTCGGCTATGCTGTCGTGGAGGCCGCCTATTCCAATTGCCAGGTGATCGCCTCGGATGTTCCCGGTCAGAATACGCTGAAGCAGATCCCCGGGATCCGTTGGATCCGGCCTGACGATGCCGCAGAATTGGAAGAGGCGATCCTCGAATCCATTACCGCCTCCGGCTCGGAACAGGCAAGGAAGCTGAAATCCGAACAGCGGGCCTACGTCACCGCGCACTACAACGTGGACAGCTGGGCCAGCAAGGTCCTGGAGATCTATCACAAATATCTGTAAAACACTTTAGAGGGCAGGATGACTCCTGCCCTCTTTCTATATCAGAATATCCACATCATAATGCCGCAGCCAGTGGTCGAGCTGGCAGAAATAGGCGATGGTCTGGGGCGTCTTCATCAGCTGCCCGTACCAGGGCCAATCCATCTCCTCCTGACTGAAATGAAACGCACGCTCAGAACGGATCAGCTGCCAGATGGGAGCGTGTTTGTCTTCCAGAAGGGTGTCCAGCCGCCTGCGCATCAGGGCCAGATAGCGGGGGTCATAGGTCTTCGGGTAAGGACTCTTCTTCCGCCAGAGGATCTGCTCCGGCAGCCAGCCCCGCATGGCATGGCGCAGCAGGCCCTTTTCGTATCCACCGTGGTCCTTCATCTCCCAGGGCACCCGGTAGAGGTACTCCGCGATCCGGTGGTCGCAGAAGGGCACCCGGACCTCAAGACTTGAGTGCATACTCATCCGGTCCTTCCGGTCCAGCAGCGTCTGCATGAACCAGCGGAAGTTCAGATTGACCATCTGCTTCGTCTGCTTTTCCACCGGCGGCGCACCCGGGTCAATGTCGCTCTCGAGAAGCGTTTTAGCATAGCGGGTCATGACATACTCCCTGGCGTCGGTCATGCAGGCCAGCTTCCCCGTCATCAGGCTGCGCCGCTCCAGGAGGTTCTGGGACCAGGGGAAGCCCGCCCTGGCCCGGATCTGCGGGTCCCGGAACCAGGGATAACCGCCGAAGATCTCGTCAGCACACTCGCCGGACAGGGCCACCGTCACATCCTTCCGGATCTCGCGGCACAGCAGCAGCAGGGAAAAGTCCACATCGGCCATGCCCGGCAGATCCCGGGCCTCGGTGGCCTCCTCCAGCACTTCGTCCAGCTCGTCGGCGGTCAGCACCACCCGGCGGCCCTCGGCCCCCAGGAAATCCTCCATGGGCCCCAGGAAGTCCGAATCCGTGTTCGGCTGGAATTTTCCGGGGACGAAGAATTCCCGGTTCCTGTCATAATCCACGGAAAAGGTCTTCAGGGGTCCGTCCGTGTATCTCGCCGCCACGGCGCAGATCAGGCTCGAGTCCAGCCCGCCGGAGAGGAAGCAGCCCACCGGAACATCCGAAACCAGCTGCCGCCGGATGGCGTCCTCCACCAGCCACCTGACATGCTCCGCCGTTTCCTCAAAGGATTCTGTGTGGGGTCCGTCGGTGAGCTTCCAGTACCGCCGGACCGACAGCCTTTTCCCGTCCCAGAGGGCGCAGCAGCCCGGCTCGATCTCCCGGATGCCCTTGAAGACGCCGCAGCCCGGCGTCCGGCCGGGGCCGATCAGCAGCAGCTCCGCCGCCCCCTCCACATCGATGGCCGCCCGGAAACCGGGATACTTCAGGATGGTCTTGATCTCCGAGGCAAAGAGCAGCCCGCCGTCATACTCTGCATAGAACAGGGGCTTCACCCCGATCCGGTCCCGGGCCAGGAACAGCCGTTTTTTCCGCTTTTCCCAAACTGCGAAGGCATAGATGCCGTTGAGCCTTTCCAACACTCCCCTGCCCCACCGTGCATAGCCCTGAAGCAGGACCTCCGTGTCCGAATGGCCCCGGAAGCTGTGGCCCAGCTTCCGAAGCTCGGCCCGGATCTCCTCTGTGTTGTAAAGCTCGCCGTTGTAGACGATGGTGTACGTTTCGCCCGCAAATTCAAAGGTCATGGGCTGCCGCCCGCCGTCGGGGTCGATGACAGCCAGCCGCCCGTGGAGCAGCGTCACGTCCTCATCCCGGAACAGGCCGAAGTCGTCGGGACCCCGGCGGCCCATGGTGGCCTTCATGGCTCCGATCGTCGATTCCGGGGCATGAAGCCCCAATATTCCCGCAATGGCGCACATAGGCACCCTCCTTTCCTGCCTTACCAGAATATGCATGTATCCCCCGCCGGGTTCCGGGAAAGCTGTCAGCGAGGTGAAGCATATGATGAACAGTCAGCGGGTCCTGAATGATATCATCAAGACCAGCCAGATGGGCATCAACGGCATCAACGTTGTCATGCCCAAGGCCAGCCGCAGCGCCCTGCGCCAGGCCCTGAAGGTCCAGCGGCGGGAGTATTCCGACATCGAGCAGCAGGCCAAGCTCCTGGCCCAGCAGAAGGGCTACAAGATCGA
>JAFQSI010000048.1 GCA_017409645.1 Oscillospiraceae bacterium
GTGTAGCAGCCGATGTCGCCCAGGACGGTGATCTTGTTCTTTTTCAGGGTGTAGAACAGACCCCGGTGGGGGCAGCCGGCACACATGACGGGCGGACGCGCGGGAATGGCGGCGTCCAGCTTGGGGCCGATCTCCCAGACCTTGCTCAGCTGGGCGGCCACATCCAGGGGCATCAGCTCGCCGATGTTGGAGAAATTGCTCTTGCCCACGCAGGCAAGGCCCAGATTCCGGCAGTGGGACTCGATGAAGCCGTCCAGCTCCTCGACGATGACGAGTTTTTCGACAGAAGCGGCAAAATCCCGGATCTTCTTTTCGGGCATGGGCCAGATCATGCCCAGCTTGAGGACGGGGTAAGTATCGCCCAGGACCTCCTTGACATACTGGTAGCTGGTGGAGGAGGTGATGATGCCCATGGCGTTGTCGGTGCCGGGCTCGATGCGGTTGATGTCGGCCGTCTCGGCGTACTCGATGAGGGCCTTGGTCCGGGCTTCGACTACGGGGTGGCGCTTCTTGGCGTTGCCGGGCATCATGACGTACTTGGGGATGTCCTTCCGGTATTCCTTGACACACTCGACCCGCTCGCCGGTCTCCACCACGCTCTGGGAGTGGGAGACGCGGGTACACATCTTCAGCAGCACGGGGGTGTCGAACTGCTCGGAGATCTCATAGGCCAGCTTGGCAAAGGCCAGGGCCTCGGCGGAGTCGGAGGGCTCCAGCATGGGGATCTTGGCGGACATGGCGTAGTGGCGGGAGTCCTGCTCGTTCTGAGAGGAGTGCATGCCCGCGTCGTCGGCTACGCCGATGACCATACCGCCGTTGACGCCGGTGTAGGAGATGGTGAACAGGGGATCAGCGGCCACGTTCAGGCCCACGTGCTTCATGCCGCAGAAGCTCCGGCGGCCCGCCAGGGATGCGCCGAAGGCGGCTTCCATGGCGACCTTCTCATTGGGTGCCCACTCGGCGTAGACCTCGGGATACTTGGCCACGGCCTCGGTGATCTCGGTGCTGGGGGTGCCGGGGTAGCTGGAGACGAAGCTGCAGCCGGCCTCGTATAATCCACGGGCAACGGCCTCGTTGCCCAAAATAAGCTGTTTCATAGGAAATCCTCCTCTGTATATAGTGCTGAGTTCTGAGTGCTGAGTGCTGAGTGCTGAATGAAGAATGACTGAACAACTCAGCACTCAGCACTCTACACTCAGCACGATTATGTTAGCCGGTGATCTGTGCTTCCACCAGGCGCTTGCCGCAGTATTTTTCGCGCAGCGCAGGCTTTTCGATCTTTCCGGTGGGGTTGCGGGGGACGGTGTCGAAGAAGAGCTTCCGGGGCCGCTTGTACCGGGGCAGGGCCAGGCAGAAGTCGTTGATCTCCTTCTCGGTGCAGTCCATGCCCCCCTTGATCTCGATGATGGCCACGGCGATCTCGCCCAGGCGGGCGTCGGGCAGGCCGATGACGGCCACGTCCTTGATCTTGTCGTAAGCGCGGAGGAAGTCCTCAATCTGCACGGGGTACAGGTTCTCACCGCCGGAGATGACCACGTCCTTTTTGCGGTCCACCAGGAAGATGAAGCCGTCTTCGTCCTCTCTTGCCATGTCGCCGGTGAAGAGCCAGCCGTCCTTCAGAGTCTCGGCGGTGGCTTCGGGGTTCTTGTAGTAGCAAAGCATCACGCCGTTGCCCTTCAGGATCAGCTCGCCGACCTCGCCCTTTTCTACATCCTTGCCCTGCTCGTCCACGATGCGGGCTTCCCAGCCGTAGCCGGGGATGCCGATTGCGCCGACCTTGTGGATGTTCTCCATACCCAGGTGGACGCTGCCGGGGCCGATGGATTCACTGAGGCCGTAGTTGGTGTCGTAGTCGTGATTGGGGAAGATGGCCTTCCACCGGGCGATGAGGCTGGGGGGAACGGGCTGGGCACCGATGTGCATCAGCCGCCACTGGTCCAGACGGTACTGGCTCAGATCCACCCGGCCTGCGTCGATGGCGTCCAGCAGATCCTGAGCCCAGGGCACCAGCAGCCAGACGATGGTGCATTTCTCCTCGGTGACGGCCCGGAGGATCCACTCGGGCTTCACGCCCCGCAGCAGCACAGCCTTGGAGCCGGAGAGGAGGGAGCCGAACCAGTGCATTTTTGCGCCGGTGTGGTACAGGGGCGGGATGCAAAGGAATACATCGGCCCGGCCCTGACCGTGGTGATTCTGCTCCACCAGGCAGGCATGGACCAACGCTCTGTGATTATGCAAAATGGCCTTGGGGAAGCCGGTGGTGCCGGAGCTGAAATAGATGGCGGCGTGGTCCTCCTCCTCCAGGGCGATGGGGGGATGGGAGGAAGAGCAGAAGCCCATGAGCCGGATGCCGTCCTCGGTGTAGCTGGGGCCGTCCTGGCCCACGAAGAACATCATCCGAACCTGGGGAATGTCCTTTGCGATGGTGTCCATGCGGCTGACGAATTCCGGTCCGAAGATCAGGACCTCCACATCTGCCAGCTCCAGGCAGTACTTGATCTCGTCGGAGGAGTAGCGGAAATTCATGGGCACGGCGATGCAGCCGGCCTTGAGGATACCGAAATAGATGGGCAGCCATTCCAGGCAGTTCATCAAAAGGATCGCCACCTTGGTGCCCTTCTTCAGGCCCCGGGAGAGCAGCAGGTTTGCGAACCGGTTGGCCCGGCGGTCAAAATCCTTCCAGCTCAGCTCCCGGCGGTAGGGGGCGTCGGAAGCGCTCTCGATCAGGTTGAAGTCCCACCAGGTGGTGGCCTTGTCCCGCTCCTCGGAGGGGCTCAGCTCCACGAGGGCACATTCGCCGCCGTAGAGCCGGGCGTTTCGTTCCAGAAAGTCTGTGATGATCATGTCTTACCTTCTCTCTTGTTCAAATAAAAAAGCCCTCTGCTTCAAAAGCAGAGGACAAGAAATTCCTGTGGTACCACCTCAGTTTACCGCAAATGCGGCCTCATGGGATCCTGACAGATCCGCAGGCTGTATCGGGCCATACCCGTCTCCCCCTACTACCGAAGATTCAGGGAAGCCACTCCGAAAGGAATTCCACATCCGGGCCTTCACTGCCTTGCACCGAACGGCAGCTCTCTGGGAAAGCGGGTGGGTGTGTACTGGTTTTCATCAACGCGTTGCGCTATGTACATTGCCTAGTTTAGCACTTGACTTTGTTGAAGTCAAGAAGCAACCACGAAATAATATACACAAAATACATGGATACAAAGAAGCATTTTTTTACAGATCCGGCATTTTTGTCAATGGAGCGCGCACGGCTGTCTCCCGGACAAAAATTTCGCCGGGGTCTTGCGGTCCGGAGGAAATGTGCTATAATGGGGGACACGAAAAGGAGATGGATGAATATGCTGATCGATTTTCATACCCATGCATTCCCGCCGAAGCTCGCGGGCCGGGCGGTGGCCCAGCTGTCCCGCAGCGCGGGCGGTCTGGAGCCCCAGACCGACGGCACGCTGGAATCGCTGAAGGCTGTCATGGATGCGGACGGCGTGGACCTGAGCGTGGTGCTGACCATTGCCACCAACCCGCGACAGATGCACAAGGTCAACGACTATGCCTTCCAGATGGACCGGGACGACCGGATCGTCGCCTTCGGCTCGGTCCACCCCGATGCCCCCGACGCATTGGAGGAGCTGGAGCGGATCAAGGCCGCGGGACTGAAGGGCGTCAAGCTCCACCCGGAGTATCAGGGCTTTTACGCCGACGAGGAGCGGATGAAGCCCATTTACCGGAAAATATCCCAGCTGGGACTGATCACATTGTTCCACGCGGGGGAGGACTACGGCTATCCGCCCCCCTACCACGCCCAGCCGGAGCATCTGAAACATGCCCTGGGCTGGTTCGACAGCCCTGTCGTGGCGGCACATTGGGGCGGTGCGGGCTTCGGACGGGAGGTGTTGGAGCGGCTGTGTGGGGAGAACATCTATTTCGACCTGTCCTTCGGCTACGGCGCCATGCCAAAGCCCATCGCCCAGGCGATCCTGGACCGCCACGGACCGGAAAAGCTGCTTTTCGGCTCCGACTGCCCCTGGCACCGGCCGGCGTGGGAAATGCGGCTGCTGGATTCGCTGGAGATCACGGCAGAGGACCGGGAGCGGATCCAGTGGAAAAACGCAGCGAAGCTCCTTGGATTATAACAAAATGCTCCCGCCGGATGGCGGGAGCATTTGCTTATGCGTGCTTCTTTTTGTGGAAGACCCGGAGCTTTGCGGGGGCCTTCGGGGGGTGAACGGGAAGCTGGTGATATTTCCGGTGCTTCTCGTTGAGGGTCCTGGCGCTGGTCCGGCCCTCGGGCTGGATCTCGCCCACGGCCAGCAGGGAGCGCTTGGTCAGGGCGGGACCCACCAGCTCATAGACCAGCACGGCGAACAGCACCACATTCCGGGCCAGGGCGCCGTCTGGCAATGTGGCGGCGGTCAGGGCCATGCCCAGGGCCACACCGGCCTGGGGCAGCAGGGTGATGCCCAGGTTCTTGCGGATGGGGGTGGTCTGCCGGGTCAGGGCGCAGCTCAGGTCGGCGCCGCAGTACTTGCCCAGGGACCGGGCGAAGATGTACACCACGCCCACCAGGATGGTCACGGGGTTGCTGAGGATCTGAAGATCCAGCTCCGCGCCGGAGAGGACGAAGAACAGGATGTTCAGCGGCATGGTCCAGCCCTCGATGCGCTCCATCAGCTCCTCGGAGGTTTCGCAGATGTTGCAGAACACGGTGCCGGTCATCATGCACACCAGCAGCAGGGAAAAGCCGCAGTGGATGCCGCCCACCTCAAAATGCAGGGTGCTGAGGCCCACCGTCAGCAGCACGAAGCCCACGGAAAGGCTCATGCGCTTGCTCCGGGAGTGGAAAAACTGCTCTGTAACATGCAGCAGCCAGCCCATCACCGCGCCCAGGCCCAGGGAGAGGACCACCTCCAGAACGGGCTCCACGGCGACGGCCAGGATGCTGACCTGACCATGGGCCAGGGCGGTGGCGATGCCGAAGGACACGGAGAACAGCAGCAGGCCCACGGCGTCGTCGATGGCCACCACCAGCATCAGCAGCCGGGTCAGGGGGCCGTCGGCCTTGTACTGCCGGACCACCATCAGTGTGGCGGCGGGAGCGGTGGCGGAGGCGATGGCGCCCAGGGTCAGGGCGCAGGGGAGGGAGATCATATCGGGCCACAGCAGATGCAGGCCGATGAGGATCAGATCCACCAGCACGGTGGTGAGGACCGCCTGTAAGATGCCGATGATGATGGCGCTTTTGCCCATGGCCTTCAGCTGGCCCAGCCGGAATTCATTGCCGATGGTGAAGGCAATGAAGCCCAGGGCCGTCTGGGTCAGCACCTGCAGGGCCTCCACCTGCTCCAGGGAGTTGAAGCCCAGGCCGGGCAGACCGAGCCGGCCGATGCAGAAGGGCCCCAGCAGCAGACCGGCCACCAGATAGGCGGTCACTGCGGGCAGATGCAGCAGCTTGGTCAGGCGTGTCAGCAACAGTCCGCCCACCAGCGCGGCAGCGAGACAAATCAAATAGGTTTCCATAACATACCTTCTTCAATCAGGATCGTCTCCGGAGCATCCTCCGGGAACTGCCGTATTCTAGCACCGGGAGCGGCGGATTACAAGAGCAAAACCGCACAAAGTTTTCCCGTTTTTTGGAGGATTATTTCACACCCGACGGACAATGGTGACCATGTCACGGAAGCGGCGGGATTTCTGCGGTATACTGAAGCCACAAAAGAAAAACAACAGGAGGGAATCATATGAATTACGCTGCATTGATCCAGAACAGAAAGTCCGTCCGGGAGTTTCAGAACAAGGTCGTCCCCTTCCAGCTCCTGGAGCAGGTGAAGACTTACTACCGCAAGTCCGCCCGGCATCTGATCCCGGAGATCGGCACGGAGCTGTACTTCTTCGGCACCGACGCCCGGGAGGCCCTGGAGGGGGCTGCCGGCTACCACAAATTCCTGGTGGGCGCGCCCCAGTACCTGGTGCTGCTGACCGGGGAGCATCCCCAGGCCTACCTGAACGCGGGCTTCCTCATGGAGGATATGGTCCTGAAGCTGACGGACCTGGGTCTGGACAGCTGCTGGGTGACCTTTGCCGACAGCGAGCAGGTCAAGGACGCCCTGGGCATCGAGTCGGAGCTGAAGATCGCCGCCATCGTGGCCTTCGGCTACGGCGTGAAGACCACCCGCCGTCTCCGGCTGAACATCAAGAGCATGTCGAACATCGACATCCAGGCCAAGCGCCACTACTTCGAGCCCAAGCGCAGCGTCAGCGACCTGGCCCACTGGGGGACCTGGGGCAGCAGGGACGGCCTGGACAAGGCCATCGGCTTCTACGATGACATGCTCTGGGAGGCCCTCTACGCCGCATCCCTGGCTCCGAGCTACCTGAACCGCCAGGCCTACGGCTTCCTGCTGGATACCGGCTCCGTCACCCTGGTCGCCCGGCCCGACGACTACAGTGTGCCCATCGACGAGGCGCTGAGCCTGGGCATCGTGCTGCACCACTTCACCGTGACGGCGGAGAACTGGGCCGGAAAGCTCAGCTGGAGCTTCGAGCCGGAGTCCGCACAGCTGCCCGAGGGCCACAGAGCCATCGCCACTGCAGCCATCTGATCAGAATCATACCTGAAAATGCCGCCCCGGCTTCCCGGGGCGGCATTGTATGCTGCTGTAAAGGAGGGTTATCCCTCGACCTCGATGATGACGTCGCTGTTCGTGACATTTTTGCCGGTGACGGTGCGCAGGGAGGGGTACTCGTCGGAGTTGCACACCAGCACGGGGGAGATGATGGGCAGACGGGCGGCCCTGATGGCGTCCAGATCCGCTTCGAGCAGAAGCTGGCCCTTCCGGACGGTGTCGCCGTTTTTGCAGTGGATCCGGAAGGGGGCACCGTGCAGCCCCACGGTCTCCAGACCCACATGGATCAGGATCTCCACGCCGGTGCTGGAGGTCAGCGTGCAGGCGTGGCCGGTGTCGAACATCGTCTCTACGACGCCGTCAACGGGGGAGAGGACCCGGCCGTCGGTGGGGATGATGGCGATGCCCTTGCCCAGCAGCTCTTCGGCGAAGGTGGGGTCAGGGACCTCGGAGAGGGGAACGGTCCTGCCGTTCATGGGGGCGTAGAGCTGGTTGCCGTTGAAGGCAGGCGCCTCTTCAGGCTTTTTGAACAGTTTGCTGAGAATTCCCATAGTAATGACTTCCTTTCCAAATGCTGGCCAGTGGTGCATGATTGTATGATCTCAATATAAAGGTACTCAACAGCTCCGGGTTTGTCAACAGAGCTGTGTCCATTCGCCGTAAATTCGTCATAGCGTCCATGGACGGAAGCGAAATTTTAGTCAAAGCGTCAATTGACATTTTTCCGGCCGGACCATACATTTTTTCCAGAGAAAGCCTGAAAACGGAAGAAAAAGGCACATTGGCCGGGAGGAACGGATATGGATCAGAAATTGCGCACGGATGCGGAGCGGATCGTCCGCCATGCCATTGCTTCGGTGCTGCCTGACCGGGCGGTGGAGCGGGCGCTGGAGGGGATGGAATTCCCCGGAAGGGTGTTCGTGGCTGCGGTGGGCAAGGCCGCCTGGCAGATGGCCCGGACGGCGGTGGACTGCCTGGGGCCGCGCATTTCCGGCGGCGTGGCGGTGACGAAATACGGCCATGTGATGGGCCCGATCGAGGGCGTCGAATGTATCGAGGCGGGGCATCCGGTGCCGGATGAGAACAGCTTCCGGGGCACAGAACGGATTCTGCAGCTGACCGGGGACCTCCGGGAGACGGATACGGTGCTGTTTCTGCTGTCCGGCGGCGGCAGCGCCCTCTTTGAGAAGCCCCTGATCCCGGCTCAGGAGCTGCAGCATATCACGAACCAGCTCCTGGCCTGCGGCGCGGACATCGTGCAGATCAACACCATCCGCAAGCGGCTCTCCGCCGTCAAGGGGGGCCGGTTCGCCCAATGGTGCTTCCCAGCCCGGATCGAGACGGTGGTGCTGTCGGATGTGCTGGGGGACCGGCTGGACATGATCGCCTCCGGACCCGCCGCCGCGGACAGCTCCACCTGTGAGCAGGCTGTGCAGATCGCCCGGGACTGTGGCCTGGAGCTGAGCGCCCGGGCCTGGGAATGTCTGCAAACGGAGACACCCAAGGCGCTGACCAATGTCCACACCCGGATCATCGGCTCTGTCCGGCAGCTCTGCGCTGCTGCAGCGGAGGAATGCAGGCGGCTGGGCTATGAGACGGTGCTGCTGACGGACCAGCTCTGCTGCGAGGCCCGGGAGGCCGGCAGCTTTCTCTCCTCGGTCCTGCGCAGCCATTCGGGCTCCGGCAGAAGGCTTGCCTTTCTGGCCGGAGGTGAGACGGTGGTCCATCTGACGGGCCGGGGAAAGGGCGGCCGGAATCAGGAGCTGGCCCTGGGGGCAGCCGAGGGGCTCTCCGGTCTGAGATGCTGCGTCATCAGCGTCGGCTCCGACGGTACCGACGGCCCCACCGACGCGGCGGGCGGCTACGCCGACGGGGATACTCTGTCCGAGCTGGCCCGGAAGGGCCTGACCCCGGCGGCAGTCCTGCGGGAGAATGACGCCTACCACGCGCTCCGGGCGGTGGACGGCCTGATCTTCACCGGCCCCACCGGCACGAATGTCAACGATGTGGCAGTGGCGCTGGTGGATATCGGATGACAGCCTAACAGGCCCGCCGAAAGGCGGGCCTGCCAGACTGTCGAAGAACCTATATTTCTGAGCGCACCGTAGGGGCGACCCTCGGTCGCCCGCCGAAAAACAGCGTTTTTCGGATTTTCCGAAGGAAAATAAGCCTGTTTTCGCCTTACGGCGACAGATTTTGCTTTACAAAA
>JAFQSI010000049.1 GCA_017409645.1 Oscillospiraceae bacterium
CCTGAAAGGAGAACGAAAATGAGCCGAATCACGAATCACGGGCTGTTCCGGTGGACCCTCCGTGGAAAGCCCTATTATATCCTGGCCGGGACCGGCCTGGCTGTTTTGATCCTGCTGATGGGAGTGATGTAAGATGACCAGGAAAAGAACCATGTATGTCTGGGTCATGCGGATGCTCCTGTGGCTGGCCGCCCTTGCCACGGCAGCACTGACCCTGTTCCTCGTGGGCTATGTGCTGCTCCGGGGCGTGCCCAATCTGAGCTGGGAATTCATCAGCACAAAGCCCAGCTACTTAAGCGGCAGCATCGGCATCCTGCCGGACATTCTGAATACGGTGTACATCGTCATCGCCACCTTGCTGATCGTCATTCCCCTGGGTGTGGGTGCGGCGGTCTACCTGACGGAGTACGCCACCAACAAAAGGATCGTGGGCGTCATCGAGTACGCCGCCGAGGCCCTCTCCGGCATCCCCTCCATCATCTACGGATTGGTGGGTATGCTGATGTTCTCCAACAATTTTGGCACCTGCCTGATGGCGGGCGCGCTGACCCTGGCCATTATGAATCTGCCCACCATCATGCGAAACACCCAGGAGAGCCTGAAAACCGTGCCCCAAAGCTACCGGGAGGGCGCCTTCGGTCTGGGTGCGGGAAAATGGCGGGTCATCCGCACGGTGGTGCTGCCGGGCTGCATCGACGGCGTCATCACCGGCTGCATCCTGTCCGTGGGCCGCATTTTGGGCGAAAGTGCCGCACTGCTGTTCACCGCCGGCTTTGCCCACAGCCTGAACGGCTTCTTTGAAGGCCTGGGCAGCGCCGGTGCGACATTGACCGTTGCCATGTATGTCTATGCCAAGGAGCAGGGCGAGTTCGGCGTGGCCTTCGGCATCGCCGCCATCCTGATGGTACTGGCATTTCTCATCAACCTGGCCGCCACCGCCGTGGCAAAGCATTTTCAAAGGAGGAATCCCATTTGAACCGACCGATTATCACTGTCCATGACCTGAACCTCTGGTACGGCCAGGCTCAGGCGTTGAAGAATATCCATATTGATATACCCGAAAAGTCCATCACCGCCCTCATCGGTCCCTCCGGCTGCGGCAAGTCCACCTTCCTGAAGACCCTGAACCGGATGAACGATCTGATCCCCGGCGTGAAGATCACCGGCGAGGTGATGTACAACGGAGAAAACATCTTCGAAACCGATGTGAATGACCTCCGCAAGGAGGTGGGCATGGTGTTCCAGAAGCCCAATCCCTTCCCCATGAGCATCTACGACAACATCGCCTACGGCCCCCGGACCCACGGCATTACCAACAAGGCCCTGCTGGATGACATCGTGGAAAAGGCCCTCCGGGGTGCCGCCATCTGGGACGAGGTCAAGGATCGTCTGAAAAAGAACGCCCTGGGCATGTCCGGCGGTCAGCAGCAGCGGCTCTGCATTGCCAGGGCTTTGGCTGTGGAACCGAAGGTGCTGCTGATGGACGAACCCACCTCCGCCCTGGACCCCATCTCCACCTCCCGGATCGAGGATCTGTCCATGGAGCTGAAAAAGGACTACACCATCGTCATCGTCACCCACAATATGCAGCAGGCCGTGCGCATCTCCGACCAGACCGCCTTCTTCCTGCTGGGCGATCTGGTGGAGTACGGAAGCACCGAGGAGATGTTCTCCCAGCCCAGGGACGAGCGCACCGAGGATTACATTACAGGAAGGTTTGGTTGATATGAGAGACTTTTTTCAGGAGCAATTGAAGGAGCTGAACCGGGAGCTGGTCAAAATGGGCGCCGACTGCGAGGAGATCATCGCCCTGGCCTCCGACTCCCTGACCAGCTGGAATGAAGAATTGGCAAAAAATGTGTCCGTCATCGGTGCCCGGATCGACGAGGGCTACCGCACGGTGGAGAACATCTGCCTGAAGCTTCTCCTGCGGCAGCAGCCCGTGGCCCGGGATCTGCGGGTCATCTCCGCCGCCATGAAGATGATCACCGACATGGAGCGCATCGGCGACCAGGCCGAGGACATCGTGGATCTGGTGCCCCGGATGGAGCGCCGGGCGGATGAAAAATATCCCAGGATCCGGGAGATGGCCAAGGCTGCAAAGCAGATGGTGACGGGGGCGGTGGACGCCTATGTCAGGCAGGATCTGGAGCTTGCCTACACCGTCATGAAGCACGACGACATCGTGGATGACTATTTTGACCGGGTCAAGAAGGGCATCATCGGCATCATTGCGGAAGATCCGGGCGAGGGCGAGTACGCCCTGGACCTGCTGATGATCGCAAAATACTTCGAGCGCATCGGCGACCACTGCACCAACATCGCCGAGTGGGTGGAGTTCTCCGTCACCGGCACCCACAGGGATTGCCAATGATCCGTTAATAACCCGAAAAACAGCGTCCTCTCAGGAGGGCGCTGTTTTACATACATTTTACTTAGGTTTTATCTGGATTCCATGGTTTTTACCGGAACATGCTTTATAATGTGATCTGTCGAAATAAATCAACACCTCTGTAAAGGAGAATTTTACATGACAACCTACATTTTCAAACTGATCTCCCTGCTGGGCGGCTTAGCTCTGTTCCTGTTCGGCATGGATGTGATGGGCAAGTCCCTGGAGCGTCAGGCCGGCGGCAAGCTCCAGACCATTCTGGCGAAGATGAGCAGCAATGTGTTCAGGGGCTTCCTGCTGGGCCTGGGCGTCACCGCCGTGATCCAGTCCAGCTCGGCAACCACCGTCATGGTGGTCGGCTTTGTCAACTCCGGCATCATGACGCTGAAGCAGGCCGTTGGTGTCATCATGGGCTCCAACATCGGCACCACCGTCACCGCCTGGATCCTTTCCCTGAGCGGTCTGGAGGGCGACAGCTTTATCATCAAGCTCTTCAAGCCCTCCACCCTGGCTCCCCTGATCGCCATCGTCGGCATCGTGCTGTACATGGGCAAGTCCGAGAAGAAAAAGGGCATCGGCTCCATCTGCCTGGGCTTCATGGCCCTGATGACCGGCATGGATCTGATGTCGGGCTCCATGTCCTTCCTGAAGACGGAAGCCTGGTTTGCGGATCTGATGATCTCCTTCTCCAATCCCATCATCGGCATCCTCTTCGGCGCGACTTTGACTGCCATCATCCAGAGTTCCTCCGCTTCTGTTGGTATCCTCCAGGGTCTGTGCGTCACCGGCGCCGTGACCTTTGGCTCCGCCATCCCCATCATCCTGGGCCAGAACATCGGCACCTGCGTCACCGCCATGATGGGCGCCATCGGTGCCAACCGCAGCGCCCGCCGGACCGCCATTGTCCACCTGATGTTCAACGTGGTGGGCGCGGTGATGTTCGCCGTGGTGTTCTATGGCATCGGCCTGTTCTTCCCCTGGCCCTTCCTGAATGACAGCGTCAAGGCCTGGGACATCTCCGTCATCCACACGGGCTTCAATGTCATCGCTACCTGTGTGCTGATGCCCATGAACGGCCTGCTGGTGAAGATCGCCTATCTGCTGATCCCCAGCGAGGAGACTCCCCAGCGCGAGGAGCTGCTGGACGAGCGTCTGCTGGGCACCCCCGCCGTTGCTGTCCAGCGTGCCCATGAGATCGCCGCCAATATGGCTTCCGACGCTGCAAAGGCCATGGAGCTGTCCATGGGGCTGATCCAGCGCTTTGATCCCGCGGTTCTGGATCAGGTCCTGGAGCTGGAGGACCGCACCGACCGGTACGAGGACGCCCTGGGCACCTATCTCGTGAAGCTGTCCAATATGAACCTGTCCGTCTCCGACAACCGCATCCTGAACACCATGCTCTACACCGTAGCGGATATCGAGCGGATCGCAGACCATGCGGTGACGGTGGGCAAGGCCGCCCTGGAAATGCAGGAGAAGAAGATCGACTTCTCTGCCCAGGCCAAGGCCGAGCTGGCGGTGCTGGCCAGAGCGGTGTCCGACGTGATGGACCGCACGGCTGCGGCCTATGCCGGCTTCGACCATGAGCTGGCTCTGAAGGTGGAGCCCCAGGAGCAGGTGGTCGATACCCTGTCCCGGGAGGTCAAGTCCCGCCACATCCGCCGCCTGAGAGACGGTCTTTGCACCGTGGAATACGGCTTCGTCCTGGACGATCTGCTCACCGCCTTTGAGCGCACCGCGGACCACTGCTCCAACATCGCCGTGGAGATGCTCCAGGTGGCCGAGGGCAAGCTGGAGGCCCACGAGTACCTCAACGCCCTGAAGGCCGGCGAGCTGAGTGAGAGTGCAGCCTTCCACAAGCGCTTCGCCAAATACAAGGCCCAGTACGCCTTCCCCGAAGAAACCTGACGGATCATGCCCCGCAGCGAGCCCCGAAAAGCTGCATAAAACGAACGGTGTATATCGTCCATAAAATCAGCCCCAGCCTGCAAAGGCTGGGGCTCAGGCTGTCGATAAACCCATTTTGCGCGAAGCGCCTTGGCTCTCCCTTTGGGACAGCTGTCATGCGCAAGCATAACTGAGAGGGTTTGGGCCTGTTGCAAGGTGTGAACTTTGCAGCAGGCCCTTTTCTTTCAGGCCTTATCCTTTCACCGAACCGGCGGTGACGCCCTTGATGATGTACTTGCTCAGGAACATATACACGACGATCACGGGCAGAATGGCAAGGAGAATGAACATATAGACCTTGCCCATGTCAAATTTGGAGTAGTCGGCACTGCGCAGCTGGGCGATCATCAGCGGGACCGTTTTCATCTCCGCCTTGTCCAGGATCAGAGCCGGCATAAAGTAGTTATTCCAGGAGGTAACGAAGGAGAAGATCATCTGCACAGCCAGTGCAGGCTTCATCATGGGCAGGATGATCCGGTTGAAGGTATAGAACTCACCGGAGCCATCCACCCGGGCCGCGTCCACGATCTCCATGGGCAGCACGCTCTCCATGTATTGCTTCATATAGAAAAATACGACCGGTGCTGCGATGCTGGGAAGCACCAGCGGCAGATAGCTGTTGGTCCAGCCCTGCTTGACGCACATCTGATAGAAGCCGACGGCGGAAACCTGGTTGGGGATGACCATGACAGCCATGATAAAGGTAAAGGCCAGCTTTTTCAGCCTGAAGTTGTATGCATAGATGCCGTATGCCGTCAGGGTGGAAAAGTAGGTGGTCAGCAGCGCCGTGCTGGCGGCGACGATGAAGCTGTTGAACATGCCCCGGGGGATGTTGATCGAGGCATCATTCCAGGCGTTGACCAGGTTCGTCAGCAGGTAGGTATCCGGCAGCAGCTGGAAGCCGCCCTGCAGATCCGAGTGGGAGCGGGACGCGTTGACAAACAGCATCCAGAAGGCGAACAGACACAGGATGGACAAAAAGATCAGAATGGCATATACAACGATTCGGGATATGGTCAGCATGATCTTGGCCTTGCGGCTGTCGTAGGTATTTCGGACATCCATATGCGCACCTCCTCAGTCTTCTTTTCTGGTCAGACTGCGGTAGACAAACAGGCTCAGAATACCGGTGATGATGAAGATGATCACCGAGATCGCACCGGCCATACCGTAGTTCTTGCTGGTCTTCAGGTAGTTGTTCAGATACATGATCAGCGTCATGGAGGTCCGGTTGGGGGTACCGCCGCCGTTGGTCAGGATCTGAGGAACGTCGAACATCTGCAGGCCGCCGATCATAGCCGTGATGATGGTGTAGATCAGAATGGGCATCAGCAGCGGCAATGTCACCCGGAAGAAGACCTGCACGGAGCTGGCTCCGTCGATCTGGGCTGCATCAAAGAGGGTCTGATCGATGCCCATGATACCGGCCATCAGCAAAATGGTGGTGTTGCCGAACCAGAGCAGGAAGTTCATCAGCATGATCAGACCCCGGACGGAGATCTTCTCCGCGAAGAAATCGTAGGGCTCCGGTATCACCCCGGCATTCAACAGCAGATCGTTGACGGGACCGACCGTGGAGAACAGGGTGAAAAACAGCATGGAGAAGGCGGAGGCCATGATCAGATTGGGCATGTAAATGACCGTCTTGAAGAATTGCTGTCCCCGGATGTTCAGCCGGTAGCTGGTGAAGAAGATGGCCAGCAGCAGCGCGATGGTGATCTGGGGAATGGCGCCGCCCACCCACAGAACGATGGTGTTCCATGTGTACTTGAGGATGTCAATGGAGCCGGTCTTGTCGGGCGTGAAGAGCTTGACATAGTTCTCAAAGCCCACATAGGTGGGGCCCACCTGCCGCAGACCGGAGCGGTAGTTTTCAAAAAAGCTGTTGTAGATGGTCAGAAGCTGGGGATACAGCGTGAAGATCGCATAGATGATGAAAAACGGTGCGATGAACAGGTATCCCCATTTTGCATAGCTGATGCTTTTCCGTCTGGAAAGTCTGGAATTCTGCCTGCTCAAAAGACATTCCTCCTTACATATTTTACTTTCGCTTCAAAATACAGAGCGTTCCATATTCTGAAGCGGAGGCAAAAAACAGTTTTGCAAGATGGGGCAAGGCTTGCGCCTTGCCCCACGGACTTATGTGTTTCGACAAACTATTTCAGAAAGACTCAGGGAGTGACGACCTCGGGATAGTTCTCGTTGATGGCCTTGTAGAAGTTGGCCATGGCCTCCTCCTCGGTGACGTTGCCCTGGCAGTACTCTCTCCAGTTGGACTGCAGCTGCTCGTTGATGATCTGGTCGTAGATGGTCTTGTTCTCGAACTTGATGTTCTTGGCCAGCTCCACGAAGACAGCCACGTCGTTCTGGCCGCCCAGGAAGTCGTTGCCGTACTCGGGGTCGGCAGCGAACTTAGCATTGACAGCCTGGTTGTTGGAGAACTGAGCCTCGTTGGCGACCAGGTTGGTGCAGACTTCCTCATCGTTGATGAAGGTATCCATGATGTCAGCCAGCATGGTGGGGTTATCGGAAGAAGCGGAAGCCATCAGCCAGGTGCCGCCCCAGAAGTGAGCCTGGGGACCCATGGTGATTGCCCAGTCGCCGTAGCAGCCCTTTTCGGGATCCTGTGCGTTGCCCATGGAGAAGTTGAAGTACCATGCAGGTCCGAAGTAGCACATGGTCTTGCCGTCGGCGAACATCTGAGCGGTGCAGGGCTCGTCCCAGATACCGGTGTTGATGGTGTAGCCCTTGTCGGAGAATTCCTTGGCCTGAGCCTTCCATGCATCGATCTGCGCATCAAACTGCAGGTTGCCGGCCTCGTCGACCCAGGGAGCGGTGACGTTGTCGGAGAAGACACGGTAGGTGGCGGCATCGGAAGCGGTCATGTAGTAGCCCTTGGCCTTGGCATCGGCAGCCACGGCATTGAACTTCTCCCAGCTGTCCAGCAGAGCCTGGACCTCGGCGGGATCATCGGTGCCCAGAACGTCCTTGGCGATGGAGCGGCGGTAGATCAGCGCAGCGGGGCAGCACTGGAAGGAAACGCCCTTGACAACGCCGGAAGCATCGGATGCAGCCTGAACGGTGTAGGGATAGGTGTTGGAGAAATCGGTCACGCCCAGAGCCTGGATGTCCTGGGTAAACTCGGAGTTGGCATACTGCACGATGTTGTGGTCGACCTCCAGCAGGAACATGTCGATCTTCTCATCGGCGGGCACATTTTCCTGGTTCAGCAGAGCCTCGTCCAGCTTGTTTCTGTAAGCACCGCCGTCATTGGGAGTGATGATCCAGTTGACGGTGACGCCTTCGGGAACGGTGTAGTACTTCTCGAAGAAGCCCTTGAACTCTTCGTTCCATGCGTAGATGTTGAAAACCTTGCCTTCTTCAACTGCGGGGTTCTCCTCGCCGCCGTCGGGATTCTCCACAACGGGAGCGTCGCCCTTGGGTTCGGTAGTACCGGTCGCGGAGTCGCCGCAGGCGACCAGGGACAGCACCATGACCAGAGCCAGCAACAGAGCCAATGCTTTTTTCATTTTAGTTTCCTCCTTTTTATTTGTTTCGGGCACGGCCCGATAACATACGTTTTGTTCCTCACCGGATATCCCGGACGGTCCTGCCCTCCAGCAGGGTGCCGGAAACCAGGATCCGGTCGATCAGGGTGGTCTTCGGATGCTCGATCAGGCTGATGAGCCTTTCTGCTGCGATACTGCCCAGCAGCTGCGCATTCTGGCTGTAGGTGGTCAGATTCATCACCCGCGCCAGATGGATGCCGTCATATCCCGCAACGGAGATATCCTCCGGGACCCGGAGTCCGTGGTCCTGCAGAACATTCATACCGCCGATGTAGGAAAAGTCGTCCGGGAAGATGATGCAGGTGGGCCGGACCGGCAAGGCCAGCAGCTCCTCCGTGGCCTGGGCGCACCGCTGGGGATCGTGGTAGACACATTCCCGGATATACGCATCCGGGATATCCAGGCCCAGCTCTTCACAGGCCCGGTAAAAGCCGGTCAGCCGGTTCCGTGTCACCGTGGTCTGTTCTCCATGCAGGAAGGCGATCTTCCGGTGGCCCCGGCTGTGGATGTAGCGGACCAGCGCTTCCAGGCCGTTGACGTTGTCCGAGATCACCGCCAGGCGGTTGTCGAATATATGGTCGATGGTGACCATGGGGATCCCGCTGTCCACCAGCTCCCGCACCTGCGGATCACCAAAATCCACGCAGGCGATCACCACGCCGTCCACGCCCCTGTACAGGCAGTGCTGCAAATAGGTGGATTTTTTTCCGGCTACATTGTGGTTGATGAAGGTGATATCGTACCCCCGGCTTTCCGCCTCCACCTTGAAGCTTTCCAGCATGGAGGAGAAATACTCGTGGCCCAAGCCGCTCCGGCGCTCATCCACAAACAGGACGCCCAGGTGGTAGGTCCGGTTGGTCTTCAGCGCCCTTGCTGCGGCATTGGATAAATACCCCAGCTCCTTTGCCACCTGCTGCACACGCCGGCGGGTTTGCTCGCCAACATCCGGCTGGCCGTTCAATGCCTTGCTGACAGTGGCTACGGATACACCGCATCTTTGCGCTATGTCTTTCATCGATACCATAGGCGTCTCCTGCAGCTCATCATTGCTTAATCGTTTTCGTAATTTCAATATATCTCATTTTGCACATAATATCAAGTTTTATTTTTCCTTCTTCCAAGCACTTTGCCTAATTTCGTCGTTCTTACCCATAAGGTTTGCGAAAATTTGTGGAAGATGCTTCCGAAAATTCACTTAACGCTTTTCCGTCTTTAGAACATCCATGCATTTTTATTGTCAAAGTGCATAAAAAGCAATAATTCTTCTTGCTTTTCTTGGTGATATCCGCTATGCTAGAGGTGTAATTATAGGCACTTAATCGTTATCGTAGATTTCAACCGCATCACATCAGCAAGGAGTGAAGGACATGAAATTCGGATACTTCGATGATACCCGGCGGGAATACGTGATCACCACCCCCGCCACCCCCCTGCCCTGGATCAACTATCTGGGCAGCGAGGAATTTCTCGGCATGATCTCCAACACCGCCGGCGGCTACTGCTTCTACCGGGACGCCAAGCTTCAGCGTATCCTGCGTTACCGCTACAATTCCGTTCCCGGCGACAACGGCGGCCGCTTCTATTACATCAAGGAAGCGGGCAAAAAAGCATGGAACCCCGGGTTCCTCCCCTCCAGGACCCCCCTGGATTCCTATGAATGTCGTCACGGCATGGGGTACACCCGCTTCGACTCCTCCAAAGACGGCCTGCGGGCAAACATGACCTTCTTCGTTCCCGTGGGTGAGAACTGCGAGATCCACGACCTGCTGCTCCTCAACGAAACCGACGCGAGCAAGACCGTCCATCTCTGGGGCGTCATGGAGTGGTGCCTGTGGAATGCGGTCGACGACGCCAACAACTACCAGAGAAACCTCAACATCGCCGAATCCGAAGTGGAGGACGGCGTGATCTACCACAAGACCGAATACCGGGAGCGCCGGGATCACTATGCCTTCTACGGCGTGAACGTTCCCGCGGCGGGCTGGGATACGGACCGGAACACCTTCCTGGGACACATGGGAGACTGGTCTGACCCGCAGCTGGTCCGGGAAGAGCGAAGTGCCTTCTCCCGCATCACCGGCTGGTATCCCATCGGCTGCCACCATCTGGAGCTGAAGCTGGCTCCGGGAGAGAGCAAGCGGATCGTCTTCACCCTCGGCTACGGTCAGAATCCCCGGGATCAGAAATTCATCGCGCCCGGCGTGATCCGGAAGGATACCGCAAAGCGTGTCTGCGGCAGATTCTCCGATCCCGCCACAGTGGATGCCGCCCTGGCGGAGCTGTCCGCCTACTGGGACAGGCTTCTTGGAAACTATCAGCTCCAATGCGGCAACGAAAAGCTGAACCGGATGGTGAACATCTGGCATCAGTACCAGTGCATGGTCACCTTCAACTTAAGCCGCTCCGCGTCCTATTACGAGACAGGCACCGGACGGGGCATGGGCTTCCGGGATTCCTGCCAGGATCTCTACGGCTTCATGCACATCGTCCCGGACCGGGCCCGGGAGCGGATCATCGACATCGCCTCCATCCAGTTCGCCGACGGCTCCACCTACCATCAGTACCAGCCTCTGACCAAGCGGGGCAACAACGACATCGGCGGCGGCTTCAATGACGACCCCCTGTGGCTCGTCGGTGCCGTCTGCGCCTACATCAAGGAAACCGGCGATTTCTCCATCCTGGAGCATCCCACCCCCTTTGACAATGTGCCCGGCTCCGAGGTCCCCCTTCTGGAGCATGTGCGCCGCAGCGTCAACTTTACCATCCGCAATCTGGGCCCCCATAAGCTGCCCCTGATCGGCCGGGCGGACTGGAATGACTGTCTGAACCTGAACTGCTTCTCCGAGGAGCCCGGCGAATCCTTCCAGACCTTCGGACCTTCTGAAGGCCCCGTGGCGGAATCCGTGTTCATCGGCGGCATGTTCGTGAAGTACGGCGGCGAATACGCAGCGCTTTGTGACCGCATCGGACTTGCAGAGGAAGCTGCTTCTGTCCGCCAGGCCGTTGCAAATATGGAAAAGGCCATCCTGGCCGACGGCTGGGACGGTCAATGGTTCCTGCGGGCCTATGACGCCTACGGTCAAAAGGTCGGTTCTTCCGAATGTCGGGAGGGACAGATCTTCATCGAGCCCCAGGGCTTCTGCACCCTGGCCGGCGTCGGCGGACGGGAATACGGCATCCAGGCCATGGAATCCACCCGGAAATATCTGCTGGGCGAATACGGCGTGGAGCTGCTGCATCCGTGCTACACCGAATATCATCTGGAGCTGGGTGAGATCACCTCCTATCCCCCCGGCTTCAAGGAAAACGGCTCTGTCTTCTGCCACAACAATCCCTGGATCGTCTGCGCCGAGGCCGCACTGGGCCGGGGCAACGAAGCCTTTGACATCTACCGCCGGATCTGCCCCGCCTATCTGGAGGACCGCTCCGAGATCCACGAGACGGAGCCCTACTGCTACTCCCAGATGGTCACCGGCCGGGC
>JAFQSI010000050.1 GCA_017409645.1 Oscillospiraceae bacterium
CGCAGACGGCGGGCAGGTGATCAGCCACACCGGCGGTGGAGGAGTGGGCGCGGTGAGCGGTGCCGAAGGCGTCGTTGACGAAGATGTCAGCCAGGTCAGCCAGGTTCTTGGACAGCTCGGCGTCGTTCTTGGTCTCGCCCTTGATGTAGCGGGTGTTCTCGAGCAGCATGACGTCGCCGTTCTTCAGAGCAGCGGCCTTGGCCTTGGAGTCCTCACCGGCCACGTCGGCAGCCATGATGACCTCCTTGCCCAGCAGCTCGGACAGGCGGTCGGCAACGATCTTCAGGGACAGCTCGGGCTTCCACTCACCCTTGGGCTTGCCCATATGGGAACACAGAATGACCTTGGCACCGTTGTCCACCAGATACTGGATGGTGGGCAGAGCAGCGACGATACGCTTGTCGGAAGTGATCTTGCCGCCCTTGGTGGGGACGTTGAAATCGCAGCGGCACAGCACGCGCTTGCCGCCGACGTCGATGTCAACGATGGACTTCTTGTTGTAGTTCATAACAAATTCCTCCGTTATTATTTTG
Source organism: Oscillospiraceae bacterium (assembly GCA_017409645.1). Lineage (GTDB taxonomy): Bacteria > Bacillota > Clostridia > Oscillospirales > Oscillospiraceae > Faecousia. The sequence continues at coordinate 534 of JAFQSI010000050.1, forward strand.
GGCATTTCAGCCCTTCATTTTTCCGTGGTCAAGCAAACCGGGAAATTCCAGCTGCCGCAGGGCTTCGAACACCGTAACGGCCACGCTGTTGCTCAGGTTCAGGCTCCGGGCGTCGGCGCGCATGGGGATGCGCACGCAGCTGTCCCGATGCTCCTCCAGAAAGGACTCGGGCAGACCCTTCGTCTCCTTGCCGAAGAACAGGTAGCAGCCGTCTTCAAAGCGCGCCTCGGTGTAGCACCGGGGGGCCTTGGTGGACAGGCACCACATCTGACGGACCTCGTTTTTTGAGAAGAAATCCTCCAGGTTCTCGTAATCGAAAACCTCGACCATATGCCAGTAATCCAGACCGGCCCGGCGGACTGCCTTCTCGGAGATATCGAAGCCCAGAGGGCGGATCAGGTGCAGCCTTGCGCCGGTGGCGGCACAGGTCCGGGCAATATTGCCGCAGTTTTGCGGGATCTCCGGCTCTACCAGCACCACGTTCAGCAAGGGGCCTTCTCCTCTCGTTTCCATCAGAAATACAGCAGAATCTTCGCAGTTTGATTTCTTTTCTATTGTATGCCAAACTTTCTGGAAAATCAATCTGAAAATACCGATTTTTACGAATATTTCATAGATTATACAGATTGATTCGAACGAGCCCGTTTTTTTTGTGAAAAATGCGGTGTTGACTTTTTTCCAAAAACCACCATCGGCAAGATTTTACCCGGAAAATCCCCTGTTATTCCGCCCAATTCCACGGATAAGCAACATGGTGGTATGGAAAAGGCGGCCCCTTCGGGCCGCCTGAACGGGCTTGATCGGTTACCGCCCCTGCTCCACCGTCAGGACCTTGACGGAAATATGGGGGTCGCTGTCACGCTCGGTGACATCCTCGGTATAGGAATAGGTGAAGGTCACGGTATTGCCCACCTGCACGCTCTTGCTTCCCTCCAGGGAGGAGTAGGTCACGAACAGCACATCGGCCTCCCGCTTCTCGGTGGCGGCGTCGTAGTGGCTGTCGCCCTCGAGGACACTGATGCGGCAGGTCCGGCCGTTGACGAATTCCACCAGACCCTTCACGGTGGAGCTGTCATAATCCAGTCTGGGCAGCGTGGGCGCCTTGCCCATCTCCAGGATATTGCAGCCGCTCAGCGCCGTCATCGTCAGGACAGAGGCCAGCAGCAGTGCGATCAATTTACGCATGGGGATCACCTCGGAAAGTTGTTTTGGTCTATTCTACTGCTACCTTGCCAAAAAAGCAAGAAAAATGTTGCGTCCGGGGCCCCGGCCTTGCAATCTTAAGAATTTTCCGCTATACTATATAATGAAATCGTATGACCGCTTCATACCCTTCCCTGCCCTCTGCGGACAATGCCGTCAGCTAATCCAGATTCTGCTGCAGTGCGGGGCATGCCCTACAGGATCTTACACTAGCTCCAACTACACCTTGGGAGGCAATTCCATTGAAACAACACAATCCGCTCCGCGCCATCGGCTCGGTGATGGTGCTGATGCTCCTGGGCAAGCTGCTCTCGCTGCTGGCCAATCAGGTCTATCTGAGCTATTTCGGCGCGGACAACGAGCAGCTGAATATTTTCTCCTGGGTCCTGCAGATCCCCAACTATCTGTTCCAGAGCCTGGGCACCGGCCTTTCCAGCACCGTCATCCCCCTCTACGCCGCCCTTCTGGCCCGCAATCAGCGGGAGGAGGCCAGCCGCTTCGGCTCCAACATCCTCTGCATCACCTCTGTGGGGATGGTGGTCCTCATCGGCATCGGCATGGCGCTCAGTCCGCTCCTGCCCCTTCTGACCGACTTTTCCGACAAGGACTACGCGGTAAAGGCCCTGATGATCATGATGCCCGTCATGTTCTTCTACGCCATGACCAACATCTACCAGGGCATCCTCCAGTCCATGGACCGTCATCTCAGCGCGGCCCTGGTCAATCTGCCCAGCGGCATCGTCATCCTGCTCTACATCGCCTTTTTCGCCGACCGGTTCGGGGTGACGGGCCTTCTGTGGACGGTGGTCCTGGGTCTGTTCCTCCAGTTCGCCATCCTGCCCCTGCCCGCCCACAGGGCCGGGTTCCGGTTCCGGCCGGTGCTGGATCTCCGGGATCCCCAGATCCGCACCGTCGGGCGCATGATGCTGCCCGTGGTCCTGGGTGCCAGCGCCTACCAGTTCAACATGTTCTTCAACAACACCATGATGTCCGCCGTGGAGCCGGAGTCCGTGACGCTGTTCAACTTCGTCCAGACCCTGATCCTCAGCTCCGTAATGACGCTGGTGCTGGCCATCACCTCGGTGAAATACCCGGCATTGACGGTCTGTGCCGCCCGGAACGACATGATGGGCTTCCGGAAGGAGCTTTCCGGCACCATGGGGGCCATGATCTATCTGCTGACTCCCATCGCCTTCGGACTTGTGTGCCTGGGGCACCCCCTGCTGGAGCTGATCTCGCTCCACGGCAGGGTCGTCCCGGAGAACATCGACACCGAGGCAGTCTTTTTGACCATGTACAGCCTGTGCATCGTCTTTTTGGGCCTGAAGGAGATCGCCGACCGGGCTCTGTACTCCCTGCGCATCACCCGCGTCTCCGCCTGGGTGGGCGTGGTGATCATGGCGGTGAACATTTTCTTCGGCTATATCCTCAGCCGCCTGACCCCCCTGGGAGCCGCAGGCATCCCCCTGGGCTACTCCATCGGCGTCATCGCGGGCACCTGCTGGCTCCTCTGTAAGCTGAAAAAGGAGATCCTCTTCTTCGGCGGCGGGCTGAAGGCCACCGCCGTACAGTCGGTCATCGGCTCCGTGGTCATGAGCGGGGCTGTGGTCGTGTCCCATCGGTTCCTGTCCGGCAGCTTCTCCTCCGGCAGCATCTTCGGGCGCATGATCCTGGTGTTCGTGCCCATGGCCATCGGCATGGCTGTCTATTTTACCCTGACCTATTTTATGAAGGCCCAGCCCATCCGGATGTTCCTGAAGCGGGGTGAACCAGCATGAAGATCCTGTACCTGATCAACTTTGCGGGCGCGGGCGGCTCCGAGCGGTATGTGGAGCTGCTGATCCGCCATTTCCACGGCAGCAAGGCCCGCTGCGGCCTATGCTTCAACGTGGAGGGCCCTCTTTCGGAGAAAATGCGGGCGATGGGCATCGAGGTGCATCAGCTCCCCATGGACAATCCCCTGGACCTGGCTGCCGCCAAAAAGCTGGCAAAGCTGTGCCGCCGGGAGGGCTATGACGTCATCCACGCCCAGTACCCCCGTGAGAATTACATCGCCATCCTTTCCAGACTTTTCGGCTGCAAGGCCAAAATCGTCTTCACCAGCCACCTGATCGCGGAGCAGCCCCCCGTCTGGAGGCTCCTGAACCGCTTCTTCACCCCCAAAAACCACGCGGTCGTGACGGTCTGCACCTACGGTCGGGAGGTTTTGGAGCGTAACGGCGTGTCGAAAAAACGGCTCCGCGTCATTTTCAACGGTGTGGACGCCGCCGCGGCTCCGGCGCGGGACCGGAGCGTCCTCCGGGAATTCGGCATCCGGGAGGAGGAAAAGGTCCTGACCATGCTGACCCGGTTTTCCGAGGAGAAGGGCGTTCCCTTTCTGCTGCGCGCCGTCGCAAAG
>JAFQSI010000051.1 GCA_017409645.1 Oscillospiraceae bacterium
ACGGAGGTCCAGGCCAGGCCGGTGACCAAACCAACGGGATCCACGGCGGGCAGCTCATCGGGCTGGAAGATCCGCGTCTCGAGGTATTCCTCCAGATTTTTCGCGGTGATGGTGACCTTCTTCAGCTCCTCGTCCTCGACGAGCTTCAGGTCCGCCTTCCGGCAGAGCTTTGCAATGAGCCGCTCCAGGTTCCGGACGCCGGACTCCCGGGTCCAGCCCTCGATGGCAGCGCGGACCGCGTCGTCGGTGATCTTCAGCTGGCTCTTTTTCAGGCCGTGCTTCGAAAGCTGCTTGGGGATCAGGTGGTTCTTTGCGATCATCAGCTTCTCCTCGTCGGTGTAGGAGGAAAGCTCGATGACCTCCATCCGGTCCAGCAGGGGCCGGGGAATGGTGCCCAGGTCATTGGCAGTGGTGATGAACATCACATCGGACAGATCCACAGGGATCTCGATGTAGTGGTCCCGGTAGGTGTGGTTCTGCTCCGCATCCAGGACCTCCAGCAATGCCGCGGCGGGGTCGCCCCGGTGGTCCATGCCCATCTTGTCCACCTCGTCCAGCAGCAGCAGCGGATTGGCGCTGCCCGCCTGGATCAGACCGTTTACGATCCGGCCGGGCATGGCGCCCACATAGGTCTTCCGGTGGCCCCGGATCTCGGCCTCGTCCCGGACGCCGCCGAGGGAAATTCTGGCCATCTTCCGGTTCAGGGCCTTCGCGATGGAATAAGCGATGGAGGTCTTGCCCACGCCGGGAGGGCCCACCAGGCAGATGATCTGGGCGGGCATCTCGGGAGCCATCCGGCGGACCGCCAGCGTCTCCAGGATCCGCTCCTTCACCTTCTCCAGGCCGAAGTGATCCTTCTCCAGGATCTTCCGGGCGGCGGCGATGTCGATGCGCTCCTTGGTCTTGTTGTTCCAGGGCAGCTCCAGGATGGTGTCCAGATAACCCCGAAGGACGGCGCCCTCCTGGGAGCCGAAGGGCTGCTTGCTCAGACGGTCCACGTCCTTCAGCAGCTTCTTCTCACTGTCCTCGTTCAGGGCCAGCTTGCGGATCTTGTCCCGGTAGACCTGGACATCGTCGTCGCTCTCGCCCTCGCCCAGCTCCTGACGGATGACCTTCATCTGCTCGCGCAGGTAGTAGTCCCGGTTGTACTGGTCCATGTTCTCCCGGGCCTTCTGCTGCATCTCCAGCTCGATGGTCAGCATCTCCAGCTCCCGGCCCAGGAGCTTGACCGCCTGCTCCAGACGGAGCGCGGGGCTGAGCTGGCTCAGGAGCTTGCACTTGTCGGGATAATCAAAGCCCACGTACTGGCCCAGGGTATCGGCGATGAAGCTGGGATCCGAAGAGGCCAGCAGCTTCAGCTGCAGCCCCTGTCCCGGATGCTGGGTCAGCTCCAGATAGCCGCCGAAGGTCATCTGGGCGTCCCGCATCAGGGCCCGGACCTTGGGGCTGAGGGTGTAGGACTTCTCCTGCACCATCTCCACACGGGCCAGCAAATAAGGATCGTTCTGGTTCATCTCGCTGATCCGGGCCCGATACAGGCCCGTCACCAGCACCCGCTGGGTGTCGCCGCCGTTTTTCAGGACCTGCTTGACCTTGGCCACGCAGCCCATGGGATACAGCTCATTTGCGCCGGGATCCTCGTCAATGATGCTCTTCTGGGGCACCAGGAAGATCAGCTGATCCCGCTCCATGGCGGCCTCCAGAGCCTTCTTGCTCTTCTCCCGGGCCACATCGAAGTGGACGGTCTGCTTGGGGAAAATGACCAGCCCCCGGAGGGCCAGCACCGGCAGCTGACCGGATACGATAATTTCACTCATAGGAAAATCCCCCTTTCTCTGGGTATTTCAGGGAATATTGACAAAAGAGGGGGTATTACTACCCCCTCTGACTTGATTAAGCTTTTGCGCCCAGCTTCTGCCGCAGGTTCTTCGGATCCCGGACAACAAGCGGGTCGGCGCCGTCCACCGCCTCGGGGGTGATGATCACCTTGTGGACGGACAGGTCCGAGGGGATGCCGAACATGACCGTGGTCATGATCCGCTCCATAACGGCCCGCAGACCTCTTGCGCCGATCTGGCGCTCCACGGCCTTTTCGGCGATGCGCTCCAGAGCGGCGGGCTGGATCTCCAGCTGGACATGGTCCAGGGCCAGCAGCTGCTCATACTGCTTCGTCAGCGCATTTTTCGGCTCCGTCAGAATCCGGACCATATCCTCCTTGGTCAGGCTGTTCAGGCTGGTGATGACGGGCAGACGGCCCACCAGCTCCGGGATGATGCCGAATTTCAGCAGATCCTGGGGCTGCACCTGCTTGAACAGGGCTCCCACGTCCTTCTTCTGCCTGCTCTTGACCTCAGCGCCGAAGCCCAGGGCAGATTTGTCGGTGCGCTTTTCGATGATCTTGTCCAGACCGTCAAAGGCGCCGCCGCAGATGAAGAGGATGTTGGAGGTGTTGATGGGGATCAGCTCCTGATGGGGGTGCTTGCGGCCGCCCTGGGGCGGAACGCTGGCCACGGTGCCCTCGAGGATCTTCAGCAGCGCCTGCTGCACGCCCTCGCCGGAGACGTCACGGGTGATGGAGGTGTTCTCGCTCTTGCGGGCGATCTTATCCATCTCGTCGATGTAGATGATGCCATGCTCGGCCAGCTCCACATCGAATTCCGCAGCCTGCAGCAGCCGGACCAGGATGTTCTCCACATCGTCGCCCACATAGCCGGCCTCGGTCAGGGTGGTGGCGTCGGCGATGGCAAAGGGGACATTGAGGATCTTGGCCAGGGTCTGGGCAAACAGGGTCTTGCCGGAGCCCGTGGGGCCGATGAGCAGGATGTTGCTCTTCTGCAGCTCCACATCGGAATCGTGGCCGAAGTAGATGCGCTTGTAGTGGTTGTACACCGCCACCGCCAGAGCCACCTTCGCATGGTCCTGGCCGACGATGTAATTGTCCATGAAGTTTTTCATCTCCATGGGGGTGGGCAGCACCTCCGGAGCCCGGAGATTGCCCCGATCGTCAAAGTAAGTCTCCTCCCGCAGCAGCTCACCGCAGGCTGCGACGCAGTCGCTGCAGATGTACACACCGGGTCCGGCAATCAGCCGCTCGACCTGGTTTTCCCGCTTGCCGCAGAAGGAACAGCGAATCGGCTGCTCGGTATTTCTTGCCATAAACCTGGTACCTGCCTTTCGGAGATTAGTGGTGGTCGATCACCTTGTCGATCAGGCCGAAGGCCAGGGCCTCCTCGGCGCTCATGAAGTTGTCACGCTCGCAGGCGGCGGTGACTTCCTCGATGCTGCGGCCGGTATTCTCCGCCATGATCTTGTTCATCCGCTCCTTGATAACCTGGAGTCTCTTCAGATGGATGGCCATGTCGGTGATCTGACCCTGGGTGCCCGCGCTGGGCTGGTGGATCATGATCTCGGCGTTGGGCAGCGCCATACGCTTGCCCTTGGTACCGGCGGACAGCAGGAACGCGCCCATGGAGGCGGCCATGCCGATGGTGATGGTGGCAACGTCACACTTGATATACTGCATGGTATCGTAAATAGCCATGCCAGCGGTGACGGAGCCGCCGGGGGAATTGATATAGAACTGGATGTCCTTGTCGGGGTCCTGGGCCTCCAGATAGAGCATCTGGGCGACCACCAGAGACGCGGTGGCGTCGTTGACCTCCTCGGACAGGAAGATGATGCGGTCATTGAGCAGACGGGAGAAGATATCGTAGCTGCGCTCGCCGCGGCTGGTCTGCTCCACAACATAGGGGATCATAGGCATGGTTATTGCTCCTTTCACGGGGTGTCAGATCGGGGAGGAAGCTCCTCCCCGGCCTGGGACATTCTAACCATATTGTGCTGGGGATATACTTTATGAAAGATTACTCGGCCTTGACAACGGCGTTGTCGACCAGGAACTTGACGACCTTGCGGTTGAGGATGTTGGACTTGATCTCCTCAGCGGGGACCATCTCCTTGACCTTCTCGACCTCCAGCTCGTAGGACTTGGCCATCTCGGCGAACTCGGCCTCCAGCTCCTCCTCGGAGGCTTCGATGGCCTCGACCTCGGCGACCTTGGCGATGACCAGACCGGTCAGGGCCTGCTTCTCAGCCACGGGCTTGAAGGCATTGCGCATGGTGTTCATGTCGCCGCCCATCATCTGGGCGTACTGCTCAACAGACATGCCGCTCATCTGCAGACGGTAGGCGAAGTCGTTCATCTGGTTGTCCAGCTCCAGCTCCACCAGGGCATTGGGGACCTCGACGGTGGCGTTGGCGGCGACAGCCTCCACAACGGCGTTCTCAAAAGCGCGGTCGATGTCCTTCTGGGCCTTCTCCAGCTTCTTCTCGCGGATGTCGGCCTTCAGCTCCTCCAGGGTGTCGAACTCGGAGACGTCCTTGGCCAGCTCGTCGTCGATGGCGGGAACGTTCTTGACGGACAGCTTATTCAGCTTGACCTGGAACACGGCAGCCTTGCCGGCCAGCTCAGCGGCGCTGTAGTCAGCGGGGAAGGTGACGTTGACGTCCTTCTGCTCGCCGATGGTCATGCCTACGACCTGCTCCTCGAAGCCGGGGATGAACTGGCCGGAGCCCAGGGTCAGGTCAAAGCCCTCGCCCTTGCCGCCGTCGAAGGCAACGCCGTCGACGAAGCCCTCGAAGTCGATGTTGGCGATGTCGCCCATGGCAGCAGCGCGGTCCTCGACGTTCTCGGTGGAAGCGACATTGTTGGCCATCTCGTTCAGCTCGGCCTCGACCTGAGCATCGGTGACGGTGGCCTCAGCCTTGGCGACCTCAACGCCCTTGTACTCGCCCAGGGTGACGTCGGGGTAAACTTCAGTGGACAGGGTCAGGGTGGTGGTGCCGTCCTCGGCGATGTCCATGTTCTCCAGGGAGGGACGGCCGACGGGCTTGAACTCGGTGTTGCCGCCGATGGCGAAGTCGTAGATCTCGGGGAAGATCTCCTCGATGGCGTCATCGAAGAAAATGAAAGCGCCGTACATCTTCTCGATCATCTTGCGGGGGGCCTTGCCGGGGCGGAAGCCGGGGATGCGGATGTTCTTGCGCTGCTTCTTGTAGGCGATCTCAGCGCCCTTGTTCATGAGTTCCTTCTCGATCTCGACCACGATGGTGGCCTTGTTCGCGGTCTTTTCAGTGTTCTTGATAATCATCTTAATGATTCCTCCTGAATGTTTACGGCGCAGTGCGCCCATATTTTTAATTACAGCCGTACTATTCTATCAAAGAAGGGCCGGTTTGTAAACTCTTTTTTTCTAAAAATCGTGACATTTTTGTAAAAGTTCTGAGTTCTGAATGCTGAGTGCAGAGTTAAAAAGAAACAGAGTGCCAAAAGCTGACCACTCAGCCCTCAGCACTCCGGTATTCTATTCATCATTGACAACATCTGTCATTCTGATATAACGGCCTTGAAGCATTTGGCTGCTGAAGCTGTTTGGGGAATTGGACCCCAGCACCTGGCAGGGTCAATGCTTCTTTTTTACGCTATAAGCTGATTGCCAAGCAGAACACTCAGCCCTCAGCACTCTGCACTCAGCACTTTTTATCAGTCCATGACTTTCACCGGCTTAAACCCGGTATAATCCGCGGCAACCAACTTATACTCCACGCCGCCCCAAAGGCCCTCGATGGCCAGCTTGTGGCTGTCGGAGTGCAGGTGGCCGTAGAAGCACCGGCGGACCTCATACTTTTCCAGCATTTCGATGATCTCCCGGCACTCGTAGCCCCGGTATCTGGGGGGATAGTGGAGGAAGACCAGCTTGGGCTTCTCCCCTGCCGCCTTCAGACTTGCTTCCAGGCGGCACATTTCACGCCGGAAGACCTTGGTGTCATGCTCCCCGGATTTTTCCTCTTCAAAGAACCAGCCCCGGGTGCCGCAGATGGCCCAGCCGTTGTAGTCGTAGCAGTTGTTGTTCAGAATGAGCTGGTTTTCAAAGCCGTTCTGCTCGCAGAATTTATAGAATTTGGACGCGGTGGACCACCAGTAATCATGGTTGCCCTTGAGAATGATCTTCCGGCCGGGAATCTCATTGATCCAGGCGAAATCCTCCCTCGCGTTATCGAGTCCCAGCGCCCAGCTCAGGTCGCCGCACAGCACCAGGGTGTCCTCGCTCGTCAGCACGGACAGACCCTCCCTGAGCTTGTCCATGTATCCCACCCAGGCGCCGCCGAAGACGTCCATGGGCTTCGGCGCACTTAAGGACAGGTGCAGGTCGCCGATGGTATATAATGCCATGTTTCCTCCTTATCCGTTCAGACACCAGTCCTTCAGCTCTGCATCAGAGATGGTCAGAGCCTTCGTCACGGTGGCGGCGCAGTCCCGGGGGTCGAATTCCGTCAGCATCAGCGTGGCCCGCCGGGGGCCGGGATGGGTGCGGTAGTCCATCAGGCCTGTATACACCAGGGCGCTGTAGGGACACAGGATGTAGCCGTTGGTGCTGTACAAGTTGGGCATCGCCAGGCGGATGCGCTTGTCGCTGACCACAGCGGCGGCGAAGCCCTCGCGGAACACCCGATGCTCCTCCGCTCCCAGGTACCAGGTACCGCCGGCATCCAGGATGGACTGATATTCGAGCATATCCTCCCATTCCAGCCGGTCCCGGATCAAAAGCTCCAGTCCCTCGGGGACTGCCGTGTCGCATTTCGGAGTGCCAGTGGACAGCACCTTCGCATCCAACTTCATCTGCCCCCGGTTCAAAAGCTCCCAAAGGCCGCCGTTGTCGTTGCAGCAGCAGATGATCTGCCCGATGGGCAGTCCCATCTTCCGGGCCGCATAAAGGGCAAAGGGCCCCTCAAAATTCCCCGTCAGCACCGCCGCGTCGATCAGCTCCCCGGGCGCGATGGCGTCCCGGCGGCGCAGCTGGGCGACCATGCCGAAGATCAGGGCGATCCGGCAGCTGATCCGCAGCCACATACCCGGCTCCGTCACGCCCACCTCCGCAGAGATCCGGTCCGCCAGACGGCGGCAGAGGGCGTCGAAGCCCCCCTCCCGGTTGCGCCACAGCTCGCCGATGGCGATCCGGTGGCTGATGGCGGTCAGACCGAAGAACTGCCGTCCCACGGCGAATTCCACATCCAGCCGTCCCAGCTTCCCGTTGAAGAACAGGTTCAATATCCGTGCGGTGATCTCACCGGCGGGCTGCTGCAGCAGCTCCTCCAGCTCCTCCGGCCCGAGGACCGGCAGGGCTGTGGGGATATAGAAGCCCCCGTCGGTTGCCCGCTCCTCCTTCAGCGCCCGCTGGGCGGTGTAGGTGGCGACTTTACTTCTGGTGGTTGCGTACAGCACGATCCATCACTCCCATCGTGTTGTTCCAGTAAATGTTTCGGATGGTCTTCTCGTCCAGGCCCCGCTCATATAGCCGGTCGGCCAGGGCGTTGTAGCTCTGGATGCCGATAAATCCGGCGGGCAGCTCGTCGCAGCCGTCCAGGTCGCCGCCCAGGGAGACATGCTCCCCGGTGGGATCCAGCTCCAGCATGCGGAAAATGTGGTCGCAGGTGGCGTCAAAATCGGCACCCTCCGGCTTGATGAAGGGCGCGCAGAGGTTGATGCCCGCGGTGCCGCCGGTCTGGACGATGGCCTTGTACATATCCTCCGTCAGGTTCCGGCTGTGTCCGCAGACGCTGCGCAGATTGGAATGGGATGCCACGACGGGCGCAGTCGTGATCTCCATGATATCCCAGAAGGCCTCGTCGGAGATGTGGCTCACATCCACCAGGATGCCCAGCCGCTGGCACTCCCGGACATATTCCCGGCCCGCGTCCGTCAGGCCGCCGCCCGTCATGTGGGAACCGGTCAGAATGTTCTTCTCGTTCCAGCCCAGGGTGGAGATCCGGAAGCCCCGCTTGTACAGCTCCTCCAGCCGCCCGGCGTCGAAACCGATGCCGGCGGGACCCTCCAGGGTCAAAATGGCGGACATCTTCCCCGCCGCCTGGTTCGCTGCGATCTCAGAAGCAGAACCGGCCAGGGCGATCATGTCGCTGTTCAGGGCGATCTCCTTCTCCAGATTGGAGAGCATATTGTCAAAAACCTCGGTGACGGGCTTTCCGAACCACTCGGCAAAGGCCGGGGTCGTATACATGGCGAAGCACTGGGCATAGCCCCCCAGCTCCCCCGCCCGGGTCAGGTCCACATGGCGGTCATTGCTGCGCAGGGATTTATAGTGGTCCGCCCGCTCGGAAAGAGCCAGGGCGGTGTCGCAGTGCAGGTCAAAAACAGGCAGTCTCATTGGAATGCATCCTCCAGATGAATGATCTCCGGCTTCGGCGTGTCCATGCCGGCGGGGGCATAGATCTCGATGACGTCGAACCGGGGCTGCAGGGAGGTGGGATTCTGGCTCAGGTACATGGAGGCGGTGATCCGCAGCTTGTCCTGCTTGCGCCGGTCCACGTATTCCATGGCGCTGGCAAAGCGGTCGGACTTGCGCAGCTTCACCTCCACGAAGGCCAGATACTTTTTATTTTTCACGATCAGGTCGATCTCCCCGAACCGGCACCGCCAGCCCTGGGCCACGACCTCCCAGCGTTTCTTTCTCAGATATTCAGCGGCCAGGGCCTCGCCCCAGCCGCCCAGGAGATTACTTCTCCCCATAGAATTTCTTCAGGAAGCTCCGGCGATGGGCCTCACACATTCCGTGTTCGGTCAGGGCAGCATAATGGGCCTTGGTGCCGTAGCCCTTGTGGATCCCGAAGCCGTACTGGGGATATTTTTCCGCCAGTTCCTCCATGTACATATCACGGGTGACTTTTGCAAGCACGGAGGCCGCGGCGATGTTGGCGCTGCGGCTGTCGCCCTTGATGACCGTCTGACAGGGGATGCCGAAATCCGTCTCCCGGTTGCCGTCGATCAGGGCGAAGTCGGCCTTGCCGTCGAGCTGGGCGATGGCCCGTTTCATGGCAAGGAAGGTAGCCTGCAAAATGTTGATCTCGTCGATCTCCGCTTCCGAAGCAAAGGCGATGCCGTAGGCGACGGCCTTCTCCTTGATGATGGGAAACAGCTCCCGGCGCTTCTTGTCGGTGAGCTTCTTGCTGTCGTTCAGGCCGGGGATGATCTCCCCCTCGGGCAGAATGACGGCGGCGGCACACACAGGTCCCGCCAGAGGACCCCGTCCGGCCTCATCCACACCGCAGATGACGCCCACCTGAAGACCCTTTTCGATCTCCCACATATCGAACTTATCCATTGGAAACCTCCTCCACAGGGGGCATTTCTAAGGTGAATTTGCCCAGCTTGCCGCTGCGGTACTCGTCGAGCAGGACCTTGGCCATCCGCTCGGTGTTGACCTCCGCACGGGCCATCAGGAAGCCGCGCTTCCGTCCGGCGGCCTCCAGCAGCTCGTAGCCGGTGGCGTCTGCGGGCATGTCGATGTTGTATCTCGCCTTGACCGCCTCGGGGTAATGGGTCCACAGCAGCTTCATCAGAAAGACCGCCAGCTCCTCCACGTCCAGGATATCCTCCTTGACGGCGCCGGTGTAGGCCAGCTTCATGCCCACCTCGGGGTCCTCGAACTTGGGCCAGAGGATGCCGGGGGTATCCAGCAGCAGCAGTCCCGAATCCACCGTGACCCACTGCTTGCCCCTCGTAACGCCGGGCCGATTCTCGGCCTTGGCGCCCTTGCGGCCGGAGATCTGATTGATGAGGGTGGATTTGCCCACGTTGGGGATACCCACCACCATGACCTTCACGGGCTTGTTCATGCCCTTGGCGGCATTCCGGGCGATCTTCTCCGCCAGGACGGAGCGGACCGCGGGGGTGAACTCATTGATGCCCCGGCGGCTCTTGCAGTCGGTGATGACCACCGCATAGCCAAGGCTCTTAAAATAAGCAGCCCAGGCCTTCGTTGCCTTGGGGTCCGCCAGATCCATCCGGTTGAGGATGATGATCCGGGGCTTGGAGCCGAAAATGCTGTCGATATCCGGGTTCCGGCTGGACATGGGGATCCGGGCGTCCACGATCTCACAGACCGCGTCCACCAGCTTCAGGTCCGCCTCCATCTGCCGCCGGGTCTTGGTCATATGGCCCGGATACCATTGAATATTCATTTTATCTTCCATCAGTTCAGTCCTCCGATCCGGTCATAGTCCCGCGGCATGGTGTACGCTCCCCTGCCGGTGCCCGGCAGCATCAGGAATACCGCCCGGCCCAGCAGCTCCCGCTCGTCCACCTGGCCGATCTCGGGGGCGCGGCTGTCCCGGGAGTCGCCCCGGTTGTCGCCCATCAGGAACACGCAGCCCTCCTCCACCACCAGTGGGAACTCCACGCCCTCAGAGAGGATCGTGGGGGTATAGATGTAATCCTCCTGGAGAGCTTCGCCGTCCACATAGACGATGCCGGTCCTAAAGTCGATGTCAACGGTCTGTCCCTCGGTGGCGATGACCCGCTTGACGATGGCCTCGCCGCCCCGGAAGCGGTCCATGCTGGCCACCACGATATCTCCCTGCTCAAACTCGCCGCAAAGGGGCCGGTTGATCAGCAGCAGATAATCCCCGTCCACCAGCGTCGGGAACATGCTCGAGCCGGAGACGATGACCACACGCATACAAAATGTAAACAAAAGCAGGATCAGCGCCAGCACATAGACGATATCATGCAGATACTCCAGTCCCGCGGCGATGCCGGAGGTCTTCTTCCGGGGCTCCTGCTTCTTATGAAAGCCAATTCTCAATGAGATCCTCCTATCGGGAATCGCTTCCCGTTTGATATGATTCCAAAGTAAGTATACACGATTTTGGGCAATAAAAAAAGAGGGCAAGCCCTCTTTTTTTATGGAATTTCGGATTACAGTCTCTCCTTGACCTTGGCAGCCTTGCCGAAGCGCTCGCGCAGGTAGTACAGCTTGGCGCGGCGGACCTTGCCCTTGCGGACAGTCTCGATATCAGCAACGCGGGGGGAATGCACGGGGAAGACCTTCTCACAGCCGACGCCGTAGGAAACACGACGGACAGTGATGGACTCGCCGATGCCGCCGCCCTTGCGGGCAATGATGACACCCTCGAAAACCTGGATTCTCTCGCGAGAACCTTCCTTGATGCGAACGTGAACGCGAACAGTGTCGCCAACACGCATTTCGGGCAGCTCAGCCTTCATATACTGGCTGCTCAGAGCCTTAACCAGATCCATATCTTTGTCCTCCTTAAGATTGGGCGTTCATGCAGTGTATTCTTCCGGCGATATGGTTCCCGGACACCGCAGAGGACTCACCGTTGTTTTTCAGACTCGGTTATATTATCACAGCTCTTTCCAAAATGCAAGCATTATTTTCCGGTTTTTTCTTCTTTTTTCCCGATCAGACCACCGGGATCAGCAGCAGTCTCCCCTCCTCCGGCTCGCTTTCCAGCTTGTTCAGCCGCTGGATGGCACTGACGGTGGAGCCGCAGTATTTGGCGATGTCCCAAAGCGTCTCCCCGGGGCAGCCGGACCGGACAATCACGCTGGGCCGTTCCGGGTCCGGGACGCGGCACTCCCCCGCCTTCATGGACGACACCATGGCTATGGGCCGTGCTGCGATGCTGTCGATCCGCATTTCCAGCTCCTGCTCTGCGGTCCAGCTGCCGCCGTCCCGGCGCAGACCGGTGCCGCCCCGGAGCCAGGTGCAGGGGATGGTGTCACATTCTGTCCGCTGACTTACGGTCCGGGCGGTCTTCAGCTGCCTGCCCAGCAAAAGCCCGTCCGGAGCCTCGCTGAGCAGCTGGAAGCTGCCGCCTACGCGGATCTCCGCGCCGCCGGGCTGCTTCGTCACCATGGGCAGCTCCGGGAAGAAGATGGCATCGACGGGCACCTCGTCGCCGGTCAGCCGCTCCTGAAGCTCGAAAAGCTGCACCTGCTCGTCCAGCCAGGCTGGCAGTACCACCTCCTGGCGCACAAGCTCCAGCTCCCGCTGGGGACTGTAGGCATCCTCCAGACAGCGGATCACGCCGGGGACATTGAGGATGTACTGGCTCACCAGACCGCACTTGACCCGGATGCCGTTTTCCTCCGGCTCCACCTCCAGGCTGGTGACGCAGAGCAGGTTGGACACCTCGCTCCCCTCGCCCCAATCCTCCTGAAGCTCCAGATACTGGGCAAGGGGCACCTGCAGGTCCAGGCTGACGAGCTTCTGCTGCTCATCCAGACCCAGCAGATGCAGCTCCCCCACGCCCCGGAACACCGCACGGCTGCCCAGGACCTTCTGCTCCGTGACCCTGGGCGTGAGCCGGTAGTAGATCAGCTTCCGGGGGATCTGGCGGTCCATGGGCAGCAGCTCCTCCACCAGGAAGGTCCGCTCCCCCGTC
Source organism: Oscillospiraceae bacterium (assembly GCA_017409645.1). Lineage (GTDB taxonomy): Bacteria > Bacillota > Clostridia > Oscillospirales > Oscillospiraceae > Faecousia. The sequence goes on from JAFQSI010000051.1 coordinate 12,265, forward strand.
TCCCGGGTCAGGACCATGGGATAGGTCCGGTCCAGCAGCTGGATGTCCTCGGGCATCTCCTTCGGATGGTACAGCTCCGCAGCGCGGGGCACCAGCGTCTGGACCATCAGGCCCACGGAGCAGCGCAGCATCAGCTTCCGGGCCGACACATTCCGCGCGTCCACGCTGCACAGCATGCACTCCGTGCGGATGACGCCGTCCTCCCCGTCGTGGTGATGCTCCACCCGCATCGAAAAGGGCAGCCAGCTCTCCACCCGTCGTGGCTCGGAGCCGTCCTCCGGCGCGTAGAGGATCCAGACCATCACCCCGCCGCTCAGACTGATATGGTCCCCCCGCCACTCCTTCCCCCGCAGCACCGCCTGGCCCCAGGCGCTGATGACCCGGCCCGCATCGGGCAGGGTATCCGGGAGCTTATACTCCTGCGTCTCCTCCTTTACCACCGGCGTGTACAGCTTCTGCTGCCAGAACCGGGTTTCCGTCTTCTCAAATGGCAGTTCCATTTTGACTCCTCCTTGTTCAGAATACTAGATTCTATTCAAGGACGGGCCGATTATGCTTAACATTTGCCCCGCAGGAGGGCAACTCCCCCACATATTGCCGCCGAACCAACGAGCAGTACCAGCAGCTGCGATTCGACCAGCAGCCCCAGCAGCAGTCCGGCCCCAAAGCCCAGCAGGGCCGCCGCATTGATCTGATTTTTCCGACACATAAAAAACCACCCCGCACAGTCTATGCGGGGTGGCTTGAAAGATTGTCATTCGCTGTCCATCATTTCCTTGCAGGCCGCCAGGACCTCGGAGAGGATGGGCACACAGGTCTTCGCACCGGCGCCGGCGTCCTCCACGGCCACGAAGAAGGCCAGGGGGTATTCCTCATCGGCGCAGAAGCCGGCGAAGGTGGCGTTGGGCTTTTTGTCGCCGCCCACCTCGGCGGTGCCGGACTTGGCGCAGACCGTCAGGCCGGGGAAATTGTCGTCGCCGTACTGCTTTTTCACATTGTTTCGCATGAGCTTGGCCAGGGCCGCGGCGGTATCCTTGTCCAGCAGGCGGCCTGTGGAGGACTTCTGAGCCTCATAGCCGCCGAACATGCCGGTCCCGGCGCTGGCGACGATGTAGGGCTGGGCCGCCTCTCCTCCGCCCGCGATAACGCCCATGAAGGTCATATACCGGCAGGGATTGACGGTGTCCAGATACTGCCCGATGCCCGCCCAGGCCAGCTGCTGGGCCGAAGCGCCCTCGACACTGAAGGATCCCCGGGCGGTGGTGATGCCGTCGAAGCGGACAGGCTCGGTGATCTGAAGCTTATTCACATACTTTTCGAGGGTATCGGCCCCCAGGACCTCGGTCAGCTGGGCGAAATAGCAGTTGCATGACTTCTGCAGGGCCTTCTTCAGGTCGATTGTCCCATGCTCGCCGGTACATTTGACCTTGCCGCCGGACATCTCGTAGACGCCGTCGCAGCGGAATTCGATGTCCTCCGCGTTTTTCAGGGTGTCCAGCGCCGCGGCTGTGGTCACCAGCTTGAACACGGAGCCGGGGACATAGGTGGTCTGGGTAAAGCGGTTGAGGTAGATGCCCTCGTACTTTTCGTCATCCTCGTCGATATCCGGCACATTGTCCGGGTCGTAGGTGGGTGTGGAAACGGCGCAGAGGATCTCGCCGGTCCTGTAGTTGTACACGGCCACGGTGCCCTTCTTCTTGCCCATTGCCTCCAGGGCCGCCCGCTGGACCTCGCCGGAGATGGTCATCTCCGCCTCGCCGCCGGTGCCGGAATAGCCGTACAGGCCGTTCAGAAGATCAAAGCCCGCCATGTCCGGGGCATAGTGGGTCACCGCCGGGGCGCTGATGTAGCCGTAGCGGTCGCCCAGCCAGTGGATGGTGGCCTTGCGCAGAGATGCATCGTCTGCATAGCTTCGCTTTTCGGTGGCGCTCAGCAGAACCTCGCCGGAGCGGTCCGTGATGACACCGCAGCCGATGTTCACGCCGTTGTAGACGTGGGGGTTGCCCTCGAAAATGACCCAATCCCCCGCATTGAGCAGATACTCCGCCAGGAACAGGCACATGCCGCCCAGCAGGATCACCGCCAGCAGCAGGGCGATGGAGCTTCGGTTTGCTACACGGTTCATTCCGTCACCTCCCGGTTCTTTTTCGTGGTCCTGCGGATGGCGAAGCTGGCATCGAGCCGGGTGTCGGCGGCTTTGACGAAGGCCATCAGACCCCAGGCCGAGAGCATGGAGCTGCCGCCGTTGGAGACAAAGGGGAAGGTCACGCCGGTAAAGGGCAAAAGATCGATGGTGCCCATGACATTCAGGATGGTCTGGGCCAGCAAAATGCTGGCCGCGGTACAGGCGCCGATGGTGTAGAAGCTGCTGCGGCCCAGGGATGCCGAGCGCAGACAGAAGGCCGCCAGGATCACGATGCCCGCCACCATCGCCATGGCGGCGATGAGGCCCCACTCCTCCGTGACCGTGGCGAAAACCACGTCCGTGTCACTGGCAAAGAGGTTTTTCATCCAGCCGTTGCCCGCGCCCAGACCCAGCAGACCGCCGGAGGCCATGCACATCAGGCTCCGGGTCTGCTGATAGCCCCGGCCCAGGGG
>JAFQSI010000052.1 GCA_017409645.1 Oscillospiraceae bacterium
CAGCTGAAGGTAGTAGGTGATCTTACCCATCAGCTCGTCGTACTCGTTCTGGAGCTTTTCCCGGTCAAGGCCCTGGAGGGCCTTCAGGCGCATATCCAGAATGGCCTGGGCCTGGACCTCGTCCAGACCAAAGCGCTCCATCAGAGCCTCTCTGGCGTCGTCGTAGCGGCTGCGGATGATCCGGATGACCTCATCGATGTTGTCCTGGGCGATCAGCAGGCCCTCCAGAAGGTGGGCGCGCTCCCGGGCCTTGCGCAGATCGTACTCGGTACGGCGGCGCAGGACCTCCATCTGGTGGGCAAGATACTCGTCGATGATCTGCCGCAGGGACAGGATCTTCGGCTGCTTCTGGTCGTCCACCAGAGCCAGCATGATGATGCCGAAGGAAGACTGCAGGGCGGTCTGCTTGAAGAGGTTGTTCAGCACAACCTGGGGGTTGGCGTCCTTCTTCAGCTCGATGACGATGCGCATGCCGATGCGGTCAGACTCGTCCCGGAGGTCGGAGATGCCGTCGAGCCGCTTTTCCCGGACCTGCTCGGCGATCTTGCGGACCAGCTCCCGCTTGTTGACCTGGTAGGGAAGCTCGGTGACGATGATCCGGGTCCGGTCATTGCCGAAGGGCTCGAACTCGGTCCTGGCCCGGACCACGATCTTGCCCTTGCCGGTGGCGTAGGCCGCCCGGATGCCGCTGCGGCCCATGATGATGCCGCCGGTGGGGAAGTCGGGGCCGGAGATATGCTCCATCAGGTCCGTCATGGCGCACTCGGGGTCGTCGATGACGCAGACGCAGGCGTTGATGACCTCCGCCAGATTGTGGGGCGGGATATTGGTGGCCATGCCAACGGCGATGCCATTGGAGCCGTTGACCAGCAGGTTGGGGAACCGGGAGGGCAGGACCCTCGGCTCCTTCTTCGATTCGTCGAAGTTGGGGTCCCAGTTGACGGTGTCCTTGTCGATGTCCCGGAGCATTTCATTGGAAATTTTGCTCAGCCGGGCCTCGGTGTAACGGTAGGCGGCGGCGGGGTCGCCGTCGACAGAGCCGAAGTTGCCCTGGCCGTCCACCAGCATGTAGCGCATGGAGAAATCCTGGGCCAGACGGACCATGGCGTCGTAGACCGACGCGTCGCCGTGGGGATGGTAAGAGCCCAGCACGGCACCGACGGTGGTGGCGGACTTCTTGTACTTCTTGTCGGAGGTCAGACCGTCCTCGTACATGGTGTAGAGGATGCGCCGGTGGACGGGCTTCAAGCCGTCCCGCACGTCCGGCAAAGCACGGCCCACGATGACCGACATGGCGTATTCAATATAGGACTTCTCCATCTCGTCGACCAGATTCGACTCGGTGATCACCTGGTCCGGGAAACGGATGTCCTCGGGTTTGTAGCTGCGGTTATGTGCCATTTGCACACCTCCAGTGTGAGAGTGGAGAGTGGAGAGTTGAGAGTGGAGATATGGAATGATCAGTCTTTGCCGATCTCCACTCTTCAATCTTCAATCTCCAATCTATGATCAGATATCAATATTGATGGCGTACTTCGCGTTTGTCTCGATCCATTCCTTTCTGGGCTCGACCTGTTCGCCCATCAGGATGGTGAAGATCTCGTCGGCTCTGGCGGCGTCGTTCAGGGTGATGCGGCGCAATGTGCGCTTTTCGGGGTCCATGGTGGTCTCCCACAGCTCCTCCTTGTTCATCTCGCCCAGGCCCTTGTAGCGCTGGATGTCGATCTTGACGTTGGGGTTGCTGCCGCGCATTTCCGCGGAGATCAGATCCCGCTGCTCGTCGGAGTAGGCAACTCTCTGCGTCTTGCCACGGGTCAGCTTGTACAGGGGCGGCACCGCGGAGTAGACATAGCCATGCTCGATCAGAGGCCGCATGTAGCGGAAGAAGAAGGTCAGCAGCAGGGTGCGGATGTGGGCGCCGTCCACGTCGGCATCGGACATGATGATGATCTTGTGGTAGCGCAGCTTCTCGATGTCGAAGTCCTCGCCGATGCCGCCGCCCAGGGCCGCGATCAGGGGGGAGAGCTTGTCGTTGCCGTAGATCCGGTCCACTCTGGCCTTCTCCACGTTGAGCATCTTGCCCCACATAGGGAGGATCGCCTGGAAGCGGGAGTCTCTGCCCTGGTTGGCGGAGCCGGCTGCGGAGTCACCCTCGACGATGTAGATCTCGCACAGGGCGGGGTCGCGCTCATTGCAGTCCTTGAGCTTGTCGGGCATGCCGCCGGATTCCAGACCGGTCTTCCGGCGGGCATTTTCTCTGGCCTTCCGGGCGGCTTCCCTGGCCCGGTTGGCCATCATGGCCTTTTCCAGGATCAGCTTAGCGGTGCCGGGATGCTCCTCGAAATAGGTGGTCAGCTGCTCGGAGACAATCTGGTCCACCAGGGTCCGGATGTAGGCGTTGCCCAGCTTGGCCTTGGTCTGGCCCTCGAACTGGGCGTCGGTGAGCTTGACGGAGATGATGGCGGTGATGCCCTCCCGGCAGTCCTCGCCGGACACCTTGTCGTCGCCCTTGATCAGGTTATTCTTCGCGCCGTAGGCGTTCAGGACGCGGGTCAGGGCCGTCTTGAAGCCCGTCTCGTGCATACCGCCCTCGGGGGTGCGGACGTCGTTGGCGAAGGAGAGGATATTCTCCTGGAAGCTGTCGTTGTACTGGATGGCGATCTCTGCGGAGGCGTCGCCCTTGACGCCGTGCATGTAGATGACGTCGGGATGCAGGGCCGTCTTGTGGCGATTGGACCAGGTGGCGAACTCCCGGATGCCGCCTTCGTAGCACATGGTCTTACTGACAGGCTCCTCTCCCCGGGCGTCGGTGATGGTGATGGAAAGGCCCGCGTTCAGGAAGGCCTCCTCCCGCATGCGGTTGCGCAGGATCTCGTAATCGTAGACCAGGGAGTCGAACATCTCCGGATCGGGCTGGAAGGTGACCTCGGTGCCGGTGCGGTCGGTGGTGCCCACGATGCGCATTTCCTGGGTGATATTGCCCCGGGCGAACTTCATCTCGTGGATCTTGCCGTTCTTGTGGACCCGGACCCGGAGCCACTCGGACAAAGCGTTGACGACGGACGCGCCCACGCCATGGAGGCCGCCGGACACCTTATAGCCGCCGCCGCCGAACTTGCCGCCGGCGTGGAGGACCGTGAACACGACCTCCAGCGCGGGCTTGCCGGTCTGGGGCTGGATGTCCACGGGGATGCCGCGGCCGTCGTCGGTGACGGTGATGGAGTCGCCGGGGTTGATGGTGACGGTGATGTGCTTGCAGTAGCCCGCCAGGGCCTCGTCGATGGAATTATCGACGATCTCATAGACCAGGTGGTGCAGACCGGAGCTGGATGTGCTGCCGATGTACATACCCGGACGCTTGCGGACAGCTTCCAGTCCCTCCAGGACCTGGATCTGCGATCCGCCGTATTCTTCGGTAACTTTGGTTTCTTCTGACATAAAATGCCTCCAAATGAGAGTGGAGATTTGAGAGTGGAGAGTGAAGATGTGGATGATCTCCACTCTCCACTCTTCAATCTCCAATCTGATAAACGAATCTAAATGATCTTACCTTTGTGAATCTGAATGGTCTGTCCCAGCTTGGTGAACCGTTCCGGCTCGCAGCAGGTGATGAAGACCTGACCGGACCGGATCTGGTTCAGGACGAAGTCCTGCCGTCCCGGGTCCAGCTCGGAAAGGACGTCATCGAGCAGCAGCACCGGCTCCTCGCCGCTTTCCCGCTTCATCAGCTCCCGCTGGGCCAGCTTCAGGGAAATGGCCGCCGTGCGGGTCTGGCCCTGGGAGCCGTAGGTCTTGACGGACAGGCCCGAGAGCTGGACATCAAAATCGTCCTTGTGGGGCCCCGTCAGGCACTGGGCCGTCTCCAGCTCAGCACGAGCGTGGGACTCCATGTGATCTTGCAGGTCCTCCGTCAGTTTTGTGACGGGGGCAAAGGGATCTGCCACCGTGGAAACTGTATGATAATGCAGGGTGAATTCCTCGGCCCCGCCCGAGAACTGTCCGTGATAGACGGACGCTTCTTTCCCGAGACTTTCGAAGAACCGGGCCCGGTAGCTGATGAGCAGCGCGCCCACCTGACAGATGCGCAGGTTGTACTCCGGCAGGATGTCGAGCCATGCAGGATTCTCGAACCGTTCCTTCAAAATCCGGCTTTTCTGCTCCAGGAGCCGGTTGTACTCCGCCAGGGCCGCGTCGTAATTGGGCCGCAGCTGGCAGAGGGCGGCGTCCGCCAGCTTCCGCCGGGCGGAGGCGCCGGATTTCAGGACCAGCAGATCCTCCGGGCAGAACAGCACGGTATTCAGCACCCCCGCACATTCGCCCGCGGATTTTTTCTTCACGCCGTTGCGCCAGAGCTGCCGGGGCCGCCTGCCGGAAAAGACCACGCTGCGCAATTTCTGCTCCCGCTCCTGGCTGTAGACCTTCGCCTCCAGATCCGCAAAGGCCGCCCCGAACCGGACCAGCTCGGCACTTTTCTGGGTGCGCCAGCTCTTGCCGGAGCCCAGATATACGATGGATTCCAGCAGATTGGTCTTGCCCTGGGCGTTGTCGCCCACGATCAGGTTGACCCCCGGCTCCGCCGCCAAGTGAAGCTGCTCATAATTGCGGAAATCCCGCAGCGTCAGTTCACACAGGCGCATGGATGCACACGAGGTATTTCTGGCCCATGAATTCGAACCGGTCGCCGGGATAGAGCTTCTTGCCCCGCATGAGGCAGACCTCCCCATTGACCTTGGCCTCGCCCTCCTGGATCAGCACCTTGGCCTGACCGCCGGAGGGGACCGCGTTCGCAAGCTTCAGAGCAGACTCCAGCTTGATAAATTCCGTCCCGATCACCACGGGAATCTCGGGGTTTTCCCCCTTTTTGCGAACAACAACTTTCATAATGTTCTCCTGTTTCCATCACATCCTGTAGGGTGGGGTCATGACCCCACCGACCAGGTCGGTCCATTGCCCGGCCCAAACGGGCGCAGGCACTTATTCTACATAAAAACAATCCTTATCCCATCGCATGGGATTTGTTTGGATATACTCCCGGATCCGCAGATATTGCCGATACCCCCGGATACCATGATCATGGAAGGACGTCTGCCAAACCCTTTGTTCCGGGTCTGTTTTGTGGATCTCTTTGCTGATCCGGGATTTATACTGTCCCATGACCACCGTTGCATCCGTCCCTCCCGGTTCCACCACCAGGATCATATGGATGTGATTCGGCATGATCACGAAGCTGTCCACCCGGTTCCCCGGAAAATGCTCCGGGATCTGCAAAGCTGCATCCCAGGCGATCCTGCCGAAGTTGTTAAGCTTATTTCCGTTCCAGAATATACACTTCTTTTCATGGGTGCAGATGGTGATGAAATAATAATTTGGCGTCGCATAATCATATCCGGGGATCCGGGGACTTTTCCTCTTGGGAAAGCGGTCATCGTCCCTGCATGCTTTCTCTTTTACCATGGCAATCATTCTACCTGGTCGGTGGGGTCATGACCCCACCCTACAGGGATTTTTAGTTAATTGGACTTGAGCCGGACGGGCAGCACCATATAAGCAAAGTCCTCCTTCTCGTCCACGGGGGTCAGGACGATGGGGCTCAGGCCGTTGGTCAGCTCCAGTGTGACCTCCTCGCTGGGCACGGCCCGGAGGGCGTCGGCGAGATACCGGACATTGAAGCCGATCTCCAGCTCCTTGCCGTCGCCGGCGATGGAACACTGGTCCTCGGCGGCGCCGATGGTGGTGGTGGTCCGCAGCATCAGCACCTGGTTGGAGAACATGCAGCGCACGGGGCTCTTGAACTTTTCACTGACGATCAGGCCCACGCGCTCGATGGAGCTGCTCAGATCGCCCACATTTGCAACCAGCTTGACGGGGCAGTTGGTGGGGACCACCTTCTTCCAGTCCAGGAAGTCGCCGTCGAGCAGACGGCAGACCAGGGTCGCGCCGCCGATCTGGAACAGGATGTGCTTGGTGCCCAGGGTGAAGATGGCGTTTTCCTCGGAATCGGTGAGGATCTTTTCGACTTCCTTCAGGGCCTGGGCCGGGACCACGAAGGCCAGCACCCGGCCGGTAGGCTCGGCGGGATGGTAGGTCCGGCGGGCCAGCCGGAAGCCGTCGACGGCGATGGCGGAGATGGAGTTGTCCTCCACCTCGAAGCGGACGCCGGTGTGGATGGGCCGGGCCTGATTTTCGGAAACGGCGAAAATGGTGCCGCCGATCAGGGCCTTCAGCTCCCGCTGGGGGATCCGGATGCCCCGGCCCTCGCCCACGTCGGGCAGATCGGGGTAGTCGTCGGAATTTTCCGCGGTGATGGTGAAGGAGGCGAAGCCCGCCCGGATGGACACCTTGTAAGTCTCATCGACCACGACGGTGACGGGGCCCTCGGGGAGCCGGCGGATGATGTCGGCGAAGAGCTTGGCGGGCAGGATGCACTCGCCGGGGTCGGAAATTTCCGCGGCGATCTCATAGGTGATGGCCGTCTCCATGTTGTAGCCGGTCAGGCTCAGCACATGTCCGGCCCGGCAGAGGATGCCCTCGATGACGGAAAGGCTGGATTTCTGGGCAACGGTCCGGGAGGCGATATTCAGTCCCTGGACCAGCATGCTTTTTTCACAGGTAAAGCGCATAGGTCAGATCCCTTTCTCTTTCTGAAAAAGAATATATATAAACAGATATCTTAATTTGTAGACGTAGAAGACGTAGTGGAATTTTATGTGGAAAAGTCAAAAATCCCTTACAGCCCCAACGCTTTTTTATCCACAGCCAGTCTGTGCGGTTTCCAGAAGTTTTACACAGGCGATGTGGAGAAAAATCAAAGGGCAATTTGTCCACAGTGCAAGTTGTTAATTATCCACAGAAGCTGTGGATAAAAAAGATAGGAGATTTAAGAGTGGAGAGTGGAGATATGGGGACGGTCAAAGCTGTGACGATCTCCTCTCTCCAATCTCAACTCTTCACTCTTTTACAGGCAGGAATTGATATTCGCCGTGATATCCCGGATATTGTCGGAGAGCTGCTGGTTGCCGCCCTTCAGGCCCACCTCGATCTTGCGGATGGAGTGCAGGACGGTGGAGTGGTCCCGGGAAAATTCCTGGCCGATGTCGGGCAGGCTCAGATTGGTCAGCTGCCGGATCAGGTACATGGCCACCTGCCGGGCCTCGGCGGTGTTCTTGTTCTTCTTGGTGCCGCGCAGGATCGTCTCGTCGATGGCGTAGAACTTGCTGACCTGGCTGATGATCAGGCTGGGGGTGGGCACGGCGCTGCCCTCGCTCTTGAACATGTCATCGATGGCCCTGGAGACGTTGGGCAGGTTCAGCTCCATGCCGGTCAGATTGTGGTAGGCCATGATCTTCTTGACGGTGCCCTCGATCTGCCGGACGTTGTTGGTGATGTTCACGGCGATGTAGTTGCAGACGTCGTCATCGAGCTTCAGATTGAGAGAACGGGCCTTGTTTTTCAGGATGGCCATTCTCGTCTCGTAATCCGGCGGCTGGATATCGGCCAGCAGGCCCCACTCGAAGCGGGTGCGCAGCCGGTCCTCCAACGTGGGCATGTCGCTGGGCTTGCGGTCGGAGGTCAGAACGATCTGCTTTCCGGATTCATACAGGGCGTTGAAGGTATGGAAGAACTCGTTCTGGGTCTGCTCCTTGCCGGCGATGAACTGGATATCGTCCACCAGCATCAGGTCCGCCTGGCGGTACTTGTTCTTGAATTCGTGCTGGGAGCCCTTCTGGATGGCGGCAATCAGCTCATTGGTGAACTCGTCGCCCTTGATATAGATGATCTTCGCGTCGGGGTTCTGGCGGCGGATGCCGTTGGCGATGGCGTAGAGCAGATGGGTCTTGCCCACGCCGGGGGGGCCGTAGATGAACAGGGGGTTGTAGATGCTGCCGGGGGCATTGGCCACGGCGATGGCCGCGCCGTGGGCGAAGCGGTTGCTGGGACCCACCACGAAATTCTCAAAGGAGAACTGGGGGGCGAATTCCAGGGAGGCGCTCTTCTTTCCTCCGGAACGGTGCTGGGCCAGCTGCTCCTCGTTGAAGACGATGACCTTGGCGTTGGAATTGAAGATCTCCCGGAGTGCATCCTGGATATACTCGGTGCAGCGGCGGATGATGATCTCCCGGCGGAAATCCGAGGGGGAGAAGATGATCAGATGCTCGTCGTTCAGCTCCACCACCTCTGCATCGTCAAACCAGCTCGAAACGGTGACGGCGCCCAGGCGCTCCTCCATGTGGATCAGGACCTTCGCCCAGACATAGGCGGATGAATACATAGCGCATGCGCTCCTTTCTGTAGGATTGTACACAGAACGCCCGATTTTTGTGGATAAAATGGGCATAACATAACATATTAATTCTACCATAGACCCTTGTAAAAAACAAGCACTTTATGGGGGATACTATTTAATAAAAACAAGATTCAGATTTCGACAGGTTTTGTACACAGCGACACATTCCCTATTGACTTGCAGAAAAACTTAAGTTTTTGTAGGGAACGGCCTATGTGCCGTTCCCTGCGAATATTTCCCACATTTTTACGCGCAGAAACGCCCCCGGCTTTTGCCGGGGGCGCGGTGTATCGGGTTATCGTTTGTCCATCCAGTCGGCGGAGCGGTCCTTCATTTTTTCCAGCATGGAAACGAGACATTTCCGCTCCTCGGCGCTCAGGTCCTGGGCCACGAAGGACTCCCAGCAGCGGAAGATCCGGGCGATCTCGGGCATGCAGTCCCGGGCCTTCCGGGTGGGGAAGACCTGGATGGCCCGCTTGTCCTCCGGCGAAGGCCGGCGCTCCACGAAGCCGTCCTCCTCCAGGGAGGCCAGCTGCCGGGCCACGTTGCTCTTATTGATGAAGATGCGCCGGGCCAGCTGGTCCTGGGTGATGCCGGGGGTGTCGCAGATGGCGGCCAGATAGCTGGCGTGGCAGGATTTCAGCCCCAGGGCGGCAAGCTCCTCCTGTCGGTAGAGGGCAGCGCAGCGGGCGATGTCGGTGATATGATGCATCAGATCGGGCATAGGGATCAACCTTTCCGGGATGATATATATCCATTTTAACACAAAGCCCGGTCCGGTGTAAAGGGTATCTTCCTGGAAAAGACAAAAATTTCTCCGGCGGAGACAGAAACGGGGGAGCATAGTGGTATTGCGCAAAAAGCAATGCGTTTTTTGTGTGTAAACGGCGGTGTCACAAAATCTTTACCCTGCCCCGGTTTTGTGCCACAATATGTACGAGGGTATGCGGTTTTGATACCGCATAATACTAAAATAACTTATAACAGGAGAGAGTTTGATCAGGGCAAAGGTTATCACTTTCGGCGAGCTGATGCTGCGTCTGCAGCCGTTCAACTACGAGCGTTTCGTTCAGGCTTCCTCCTTCGAGGCCACCTTCGGCGGCGGCGAGGCCAACGTGGCTGTTTCCCTGGCCAACTACGGCTTCGACGCTGAGTTCGTCACCAAGCTGCCCGCCCACTCCATCGGCCAGATGGCTGTCAACTCCCTGCGTCAGTACGGCGTCGGCACCAAGAACATCACCCGCGGCGGCAACCGCGTGGGCATCTACTACAACGAGAAGGGTGCTTCCCAGCGTCCCTCCGTCTGCATCTACGACCGCGCCCATTCCGCCATCGCCGAGGCCAAGCCCGAGGACTTCAACTGGGACGCCATCTTCGAGGGCGCCGACTGGTTCCACTTCACCGGCATCACCCCCGCTCTGGGCGCCAATGTCGTTGAGATCTGCAAGGAGGCCTGCATCGCCGCCAAGAAGCACGGCGTCAAGATCTCCTGCGACCTGAACTACCGCGGCAAGCTGTGGACCCGTGCCGAGGCCAAGGCTGCCATGACTGAGCTGGCCAAGTACATCGACGTCTGCATCTCCAACGAGGAGGACGCCAAGGACGTCTTCGGCATCGAGGCCGAGAACACCGACATCACCGCCGGTGAGCTGAACAAGGAAGGCTACAAGTCCGTTGCCCGTCAGCTGATGGAGAACTACGGCTTCGAGAAGGTCGCCATCACCCTGCGCGAAAGCAAGTCCGCCTTCGACAACGACTGGTC
>JAFQSI010000053.1 GCA_017409645.1 Oscillospiraceae bacterium
CCAGCACGGCACCGATCCCGGGCGTACCTGCCTGTTTCCGGAGGTGGTCCAGGCGCTGCGGGGCAACGACGTCATCACCATCGATTATCACGACGGCGTCATGATCTCCCGGGCCGCTGCGCCCATCCTGATCTACAACAGTCTTGCCGGCTGCGCCTACATCCTGGAATATGACTCTGATCAGGGACAGCTGATCCGGAGCCTGCAATACAGCATCCTGACCATCTCCGTCATCCTGAATCTGGTGGTCATCCTCTTTACGGTCGTCACCGCCGGCACCTTCACCCGGCGGCTGCGCCGGATCATGGCCTCCATGCGCATCATCCGGGAGGGCAATTATGCCCACAAGGTCCAAATGGGCGGACACGATGAGCTGACGGTCCTTGGCAGCGAGTTCAACGACCTGACCGAGAAGCTCCAGCAGTCCGAGGCGCAGCGCCGCCAGTTCGTCTCCGATGCATCCCATGAGCTGAAGACGCCCCTGGCCTCCATCAAGCTCCTGTCCGATTCCATTTTGCAGAATGACATGGATGTGGATACGGTCAGGGAATTCGTGGCCGACATCGGCGACGAGGCCGACCGGCTGACCCGCATGAGCGAGAAGCTGCTGTCGCTGACCCGGTTCCATCCCGACGAGGGCAGCGACTGCGAGATCACCTATTTCCGCGCCACCATCGAACGGGTGGAGCGGATGCTCTCCACCGCGGCGGACATGGCCTGTGTGACGCTGCGCAGCGAGATCGAGACGGATTCTTCCATCCTGATCCTGGAGGACGACCTGTACCAGATCATCTTCAATCTGGTGGAGAACGGCCTGAAATACAATGTCCCCGACGGCACCCTGACCATCCGGCTGACGCGGCAGGAGGACAACGCCCTGCTGACCGTGACCGATACCGGCATGGGCATCCCGGCGGAATCCCTGGACAGGATCTTCGACCGGTTCTACCGGGTGGACAAGGCCCGGTCCCGCCAGACCGGCGGCAGCGGCCTGGGTCTGGCCATCGTCAAGGACATGGTCGAGCGAAACCGGGGCACCATCACCGTCACCAGCTCCGACACGCCCCCCACCGGGACCACGTTCACCCTCAGCTTCCCGGTCTTCGATGTGGAGGTGACGGAATGAAACGGATGATCTGTATGCTGCTCTGCGCGGTCCTGCTCCTGTCCGGCTGCACCGGGCCGCAGTACCGCACGCCGGGCACCTTCTATTATCACCGGACGGAAACCACCTACTCCGGCACCGACGGCGTCTGCGCTCCGGAGGTCCGGGAGCTGCACGGGATCGATTCCGATCTGGACGCGGTCCTGGAGCTGTACTGCGCAGGTCCGATCAGCGCCGATCTGAACAACCCCCTGCCCCCTGACGCGCAGGTGCTGTCCTGGGAGCTGAACGAGGGCGTGCTGACCCTGAACTTCAGTGAAAGCCTTTCCAGACTCAGCGGCATTGAGCTGACGGTGGCCGCTGCCTGTCTGGCCCGGACATTTCTGGAGCTGACCGGCGCGCAGACCCTGGTCCTCACCGCCGACGGCGCGCTTCTGGGCGGCGAGACTGCCCTGCGCATGACCGCCGGGGAGCTGGAGCTGCGCGACAGCAGCCTGGACCAGCAGCGCAGGGACTACACCGTCTACTACGCCACCCTCGACCGCAAATACCTGGTGAGCCATCAGGTGTCCCTGGATCCCGTTGGTGCGAAGGCCCTTCCGGAGCAGCTGCTGGAGCAGCTGCTGACGCCGCCGACGGGAGAGGAGCTGCTGTGTCCCCTTCCCATCGGCACCCGGATCCTGTCGGTCAGCGTTTCGGGCGGAGTGTGTACCGTGGATCTCAGCGGGGAATTTGAGAGCCGCCGGTTCCGTTCCCTGTCGGCCCAGTGTCTGAGTCTGCTGAGCGTCGTCAACACCCTGACGGAGCTGGAGGACATCGACCGGGTGGAATTCACCGTGGAGGGCAGTCTGCTGATCCGCTACGGCTCCATGTTCATCGACAAGCCCCTGGTCCGGGATGAGCGCTGCATCGGTCCCGCGCGGACCGGCCTGGGCGAGGAGGATCTGCTGCTGTACCTGGTCCACGGAGACGAGCGGCTCCTGGTCCCCATCCCCGTCCGTCTGCGCACCAGCACCGCGGTGCCCATGCCGGAGCAGCTCCTGCGCAGTCTGCTGCTCGATCCCGGCACCAACGGCATCCGCAGCTGCATCCCCTCCGGGACCCGGCTGAACAGCGTCACGGTCATAGATGGGACCTGCTTCGTGGATCTGAGTGCGGAATATCTGAACACCCCCGCCGAGCTTCCCTATTCCGGCCGTGTCATAGCAGCGTCGCTGTGTCAGCTTGAGGAGATCGAACAGATCCAGATCCTTGTGGACGGCGCCGTGCCGGAGGAATACGACAGCTCCTGGTTCGGCATTTTGCTGCCAAATAGCGGTTGGTTTTTGTAAATTATGACGACTCTGGTGGAGGTCCCCTCTGCCGGAGTCGTTTTTTTCTACAATGTTGGTTACATTTTGTAATTGATTGTTGAAAAAGACTTGCATTTTTTGTAACCATTTGTTATAATGCTGGGGAGCAATGCACAAGGAGGTATCCAAATGCGCCTGATTTCCTGGAATGTCAACGGCCTGCGCGCCTGCGTCCAGAAGGGTTTTCTGGATGTATTCCGGCAGCTGGACGCCGATTGCTTCTGTCTTCAGGAGACGAAGCTCCAGCCCGATCAGATCAGCCTGGACCTGCCCGGCTACACGCAGCACTGGTACTCAGCCGAAAAGAAAGGCTATTCCGGTACCGCGCTGTTCTCCAAGGAGCCGCCCATCGCCGTCCGAAACGGCATC
>JAFQSI010000054.1 GCA_017409645.1 Oscillospiraceae bacterium
CCATCGATCTGGTGGCGGACATCGTCCCCTGGGACAATCAGCAGGTCTACGACCGCCTGGGCCTGGAGGACCACTTCTACGAGCTGCTGGGGGTCCAGCTGCCCCTGAACACCATCCCCGTCACCCCGGGCCGGAATCTGGCCGTAATCCTGGAGGTGGCCGCCATGAACAACCGCCAGCGCCGCATGGGCTACAACGCCGCCCAGGAATTCACCGATCAGATCAACGCGCACCTGATGCAGTCCATCTGATGGTGTCCCTGCGGGACGATCGGAATCGAACACAGCATCGGGACTGCCGCAATCGGCAGTCCCTTTTCCTTTGCGCAGCACAGCAAAATACGATCATTCTCAATTATCAATTATCCATTCTCAATTCCAAACTCATACCCCCCTCCCCTTCTGCATAGTCTGTTTCCAACCTACATCACAGGAGGCTGGCTATGGAAAACATCTACCAGGATATCGCCGCCCGGACCGGCGGCAGCATTTACATCGGCGTGGTGGGGCCGGTGCGGACAGGAAAATCCACCCTGATCAAGCGGATGATGGAGGAGCTGGTGATCCCCAACATCCCCGACCCCAGCCGGGCCCAGCGGGCCCGGGATGAGCTGCCCCAGAGCGGCTCCGGCAGGACCATCATGACCTCGGAGCCCAAATTCGTCCCCGAGGAGGCTGTGGAGATCATCCCCGACGGGTCCACCCACCTGCGGGTGCGGCTCATCGATTCCGTCGGCTACATGGTAAAGGGCGCCGTGGGCGCCGAGGAGGACGGGGTCCCCCGGATGGTGTCAACCCCCTGGTCCGATGCGCCCATCCCCATGACCCAGGCCGCGGAGCTGGGGACCAAAAAGGTCATGGAGGACCACGCCTCCATCGGCATCGTGGTCACAACGGACGGCACCGTCACCGACATCCCCCGCAGTGACTATGTGGATGCCGAGCGGAAGGCCATCCGGGATATCCAGGCCACGGGCAAGCCCTTCGTCACCATAATCAACACCACCGATCCCATGGGCAGCGCCGCCGCTCAGCTGCGCGGAGAGCTGAAGGAGCTGTTCGGCATCGACGCCGCCATCGCCGACTGTCAGGCCCTCAGTGCCGAAGGCTGCGCCGATATGCTGCAGGACCTGCTCTACGCCTTCCCCCTGGGGGAGGTCCGCATCTGGCTGCCCCGGTGGGTGGAGGCCCTGGAGGAGGACAGTCCCATCCGCCAGCGGCTGTACGAGGGCCTTCTGGAGCGCTGCGCCGCCATCCGCTCCCTGGCCCAGGCGGAATCGGCCCTGGGCACCCTGAACGAATTGGAGGAGGTCAGCAGGCTCACCGTAGAATCCATGGAGCTGTCCACCGGCACCGTCTGCTGCCGCATCCGACTGCCGGAGCAGCTCTACTACGACACCCTGAGCCGCAGGACCGGCGCCGCCATCCGCTCCGACGCCGATCTCATCCGGCTGCTGACGGAGCTGACCGCCGTCAAGGCCGAATACGACCATGTCGCCCAGGCCCTGACCGACGCCCGGACCGGTGGCTACGGCGTCGTCCTGCCGGACCGGGCGGACATCCGGCTGGAAAAGCCGGAGCTGATGAAGAAGGGCTCCTCCTTCGGCGTCAGACTGACGGCCTCCGCCCCCGGCATCCACATGATCCGGGTGGACGCGGACGCCCAGATCAATCCCATGGTGGGCTCCGAGGATCAGTCCCGGGATCTGCTGGAGCTGCTCAGCGGCGATCCGGAGACGGTCCTGGGCAGCAATCTCTTCGGCAGGTCCGTCTATGACATGGTCCGCGATGGTCTGAGCAGCAAGCTCCGGCTCTCCTCGCCGGAGGTCCGGGAGAAATTCCGGCAGAGCCTGTCGAAGATCATCAATGAAGACGCCCAGGGTCTGATCTGCATCATTCTCTAAGTTCTTGACAAGGGTCGGTTTTGGTCGTACAATATAGAAAAACGATCAAGGAGTGATCATTATGGCATTTACCGCCGACAAGCTGCTTTGGACCGACCGCAAGCGTTATTTCGGTCTGCCCCTTAGCTTCACCAGATACGCCATCTCCGAGGACCGGCTGTTCCAGGCCACCGGCATCCTGAATCTGAAGTACGAGGAGATCCTCCTCTACCGCATCCGGGATATCACCCTGTCGCGCAGCTTCGGCCAGCGCATCTTCGGCGTTGGCTCCATCACCGTCACCTCCTCCGACAAGTCCCGTCCCGTTCTGGTGATCCAGAACGTCAAGGACGCCCCCGCGGTCAAGGAGCTGATCCACCAGCAGGTGGAGGATATGAAGATCCGCCGCCGGGTCCGCTTCGGCGAGATCGCCTCCTTCGGCGACGATATGGACGACCAGCTCGACGGCGAGGTATAATTGCAGATTTTCGGGCGCACAGGGAGCTGTGCGCCCTTTCTGGGATATTTCCATGTCTCGGCGTTGTGCAATCCGACCATTTCGTCCGATGTTTTTTAAGCAAAATCATGGATTTTCCCATTGACAATCGGGGGCGATCCGTGGTATCATTCCTAAGATAAAAATTTAGATCAAAGGAGGAATTTCCTGTGCTGATGAAGCTCAATGGTGTCAATTGCTGGCGCGACGGTGAATTTACCGTCCAGGACGTTTCCGCCACTATTTCTTCCTGCGATGGAAGTGTTCCCGTTATTCCTGCGGACCACTGTTTCCTTTTTCCCGGTTTCGTAGATGTTCATGTGCATCTTCGTGAGCCGGGTTTTTTGTATAAGGAGACCATCGCCACCGGTACGGCGGCCTGCGCCCGGGGTGGATACTCCGACGTATGCTCCATGCCGAACCTGAATCCCGTTCCCGACTCCCCCGAGCATTTGGCTCCCCAGCTCGAGGCCATCCGAAAGGATGCCGTCATCCGGGTCTGGCCCTACGGCTCCATCACCGTGGAGCAGAAGGGCGAGGCCCTGGCAGATCTGGAGGGCATGGCCAGGGATGTCATCGCCTTCTCCGACGACGGCCGGGGCGTCCAGGATGAAAACCTGATGCGTCAGGCCATGCTCAAGTGCAAAGAACTGGGCAAAATCCTGGTAGCCCACTGTGAGGACAACTCCCTGCTTCGCGGCGGCTATATCCACGACGGCGAATACGCCGCGGCCCACGGCCATCGGGGCATCTGCTCCGAGAGTGAATGGGGCCCCATCGCCCGGGATCTGAAGCTTGCGAAGGAAACCGGCTGTGCCTACCACGTCTGCCACATCTCCACCAAGGAGAGCGTGGAGCTGATCCGGCAGGCCAAGCGCGAGGGCGTGGACGTGACCTGCGAGACGGGTCCCCACTACATCCTGCTGTCCGATCAGGATCTGCAGGAGGACGGCCGCTTCAAGATGAATCCCCCGCTGCGCTCCGAGGCCGACCGCAAAGCCATTCTCGAGGGCATCCTGGACGGCACCATCGACATGATCGCCACCGACCACGCCCCCCACTCCGCCGAGGAGAAGGCAAAGGGCCTGGAAAAGAGCGCCATGGGCGTCGTTGGCATCGAGACGGCCTTCCCTCTTCTGTACACCTATCTGGTGAAGCCCGGTCTTCTGACCCTGGAGCGGCTCATCGAGCTGATGGCGGTGAACCCCCGGAAGCGCTTCAACATCCCCATGACGGAGGACTTCTCCGTGTGGGATCTTTCCAAAGAATATACCATCGACCCGGCGGACTTCCTGTCCAAGGGCCGTGCCACCCCCTTCGCCGGATGGACCGTATCCGGTGAGAATCTGATGACTATCGCAGGAGGCAAAATCGTATGGCAGAAATGAAAAACAAGAAACTGGTCCTGGAAAACGGCACTGTGTTCGAGGGCTTCGGCTTCGGCGCAGACCGCGACACCGTGGCCGAGCTGGTGTTCAACACCTCCATGGTGGGCTACCAGGAGATCGTCTCTGAGAACAGCTATTTCGAGCAGCTGGTGGTGCTGACCTACCCCATCATCGGCAGCTACGGCGTCAACGACGAGGACGACGAGTGCAAGTATCCCAACATCGGCGGCCTGATCGTCCGGGACTACAATGATATGCCCTCCAACTTCCGTTACACCAAGACCCTGAGCGAAGCCATGGAGGAGGACAACATCCCCGGCATCTACGGTCTGGACACCCGCAAGCTGACCCGCCTGATCCGGGATAACGGCACCATGAAGGCCATGATCACCTCCATCGACACCCCCGTGGAGGAAGCCCTGGCCGCCATCGCCGCATGGTCCCCCTCCAAGGACGCCGTGGCAAAGGTCAGCTGCCGCAAGCGCTGGTACTCCCGTACCCCCAACCACAAGTATTCCGTGGTCGCCGTGGACTGCGGCATCAAGCTCAGCTCCATCAAGAATCTGAACAAGCTCGGCTGCAACGTCACCGTGGTCCCCTACAACACCACCGCCGAGGAGGTCCTGAGCCTCCAGCACGACGGCCTGTTCATCTACGACGGCCCCGGCGATCCCAACGATGTGCCTTCCGTGGTCAAGCTGATCCAGGATCTGCAGGGCCAGATGCCCATCCTGGGCGTGGAGCTGGGCCACCAGCTGGTGTGCCTGGCCAACGGTGCCAAGGTCGTGAAGATGGACTGCGGCCACCACGGCTGCAACCACCCCATCCGCAATCTGGACACCGGCAAGATCGAGTTCGCCCCCCAGAGCCACAACTATATGCTGAGCGCCGATTCCATTGAGGGCACCGGCCTGCGGATCACCCATGTCAACGTGCTGGACGGCACCCCCGAGGCCTGTGAGAGCACCATCTACCCCACCCTCTCCGCCCAGTTCGACCTGAGCGGCGACCACCCCCTGTATGAGAAATTCCTGAAGCTGATGGAGGAGGGCAAGCGCAATGCCTAAGAGAAC
>JAFQSI010000055.1 GCA_017409645.1 Oscillospiraceae bacterium
GGAGTATGACGGGGATGTGGACTTCATCCTCCACACCGCCTCCGTCACCGCGTCTAAGTCCTTCGTCACGGAGCCTGTGCAGACCCTGATGACCGCCATCGACGGCACGAAGAATCTGCTGGAATTCGCCAGGGAAAAGCAGGTCCAGTCCATGGTCTACGTCTCCAGCATGGAGGCCTACGGCATCACGGACCCCGCCCTGGAGCGGGTGACGGAGAAGGACCTGGGCTACATCGACATTCTCTCCGTCCGGTCCAGCTACTCCGAGGGCAAGCGGATCTGCGAGTGTCTCTGCGCCGCCTACGCCGCCCAGTACGGCGTTCCCGTGAAGATCGCCCGTCTGGCCCAGACCTTTGGTGCCGGCGTCAGCCGCGCGGACGGCCGGGTCTTCGCCCAGTTCACCAAATCCTGTCTCGAGGGCCGAGACATCGTCCTGCACACCGCGGGCAAGTCCATGGGCAACTACTGCTACACCGCCGACGCGGTCCGGGGCCTGCTGACCATTGCGCTGCGCGGCGAGAACGCCAACGCCTACACCGTGGTCAATCCCGCCACCTCCATGCAGATCCGTCAGGTGGCCCAGCTGGTCAGCGACACGCTGACGAAGGGACAGACGAAGATCATCTTCGACATCCCCGAGAGTTCCCTCACCTACGGCTACGCCCCCGATGTGACCATGCGTCTGTCCGGCGACAAGCTGATGCAGCTTGGCTGGCACCCCGAGGTGGACCTGCCCGACATGTTCCGGCGTCTGGCGGCCTCCTTCCAGGCCCAGGAGGATGCATGAGCTGGAGCAGTCTGAGCAAATACCGCAGCGAGCTGATGGGCTTTGCCTGCCTGTGGGTCATGCTCCACCACAATTCCTTCCACTGGCCCGAAAGTATGGAGCTTCTGCGCCGGTTTGCAAACTACGGCAACCTGGGCGTGGACATCTTCCTGCTCCTGTCCGGCGTGGGACTGTACTACGCCTGGCAGAAAAAGCCGAAGCTCGGTGACTTCTATGCCCGCCGGTTCGTCCGGCTCATCGTGCCCTATGTGCTGTTCGCCGTGCCCTACTGGATCTGGCGGGACCTGTATCTGGGCCAGGGGAGCTTCTTTCTGGATGTGACCCAGCTGAGCCTGCCACTGAAGGGCGTCATCACCACCTGGTATGTGCCCGCCATCGCCCTGTTTTACCTTTGCTATCCCCTCATCGCCCGGATCCTCTTTTCCGGGGACCGGTGGACCCGGTGTGTGGTCCTGTGCGGCGTCGTGATGCTCGGCTGTCTGGGCCTTTACTATCTGGACAATCCCATCTATGACAACTGCGAGATCGCCCTGACCCGGGCCGTCATCTTCCTCGTCGGCTGCGCCCTGGGCAAGTCTGTCCGGGACGGCGAGCCCATCCCGGGCCATCAGGTGGCCCTGTCGGTGCTGTGGATCCTCCTCAACGATATCTTCCGCCGCCATGTCTCCCCCGGCGATGTCTGGATCCGCTTCTCCTATGTTCCCCTGGCCCTGAGCGTGACCCTGGTGCTGCTGTGGGCGCTGGAACGGCTGGAGCGTTTCGGCGGACTGAGAAAGCTGCTGCGGTTCTTCGGCGAGCGTTCCCTGGAGCTGTATCTGACCCATGTTCTGATCCGGAACGTCTTTTACCATTACATTCCCGTCAAGCAGTGGGACCGGTGGGGCATTTTGACCTACGCCGTGATCCTGGCGCTGTCCCTGGCCGTCAGCACTGCCCTCCACCGTGTCATCTCCAAGCTCTGCGGAGCGCTGCTTCGCCCCCACAGAAAGGAATCCGCATGACAAAACCTACTCTCAAATCCACCGAAAACCGGCAGGACTGGCTCTTTGTCATCCTCTGTCTGTTTACGGTGAGCTTCTTCCTGTACCGGGATTTCGACATCCGCATGCTCTTCGGCTACGCCCTTCTGGGACTGGTGCTGCTTGTCCATCTGCTGCGCCGTCTTCTGGCGGACCGGGCACCCGGGATGGATCCGGTGCGGATGGCCTTCCTCATCCTGTCTGCGGCGGTCCTGGTGAACTTCCTGCGGCCGGACTCCCGGCATGACTCCGACTCCGTGTCCTTTGTTCTGTCCATGGTGATCTGCTGCGCCTTTGCGGTATTTTCCCGGACCGGGGAGCGGGCCGCGCGGATCGGCCTGGGCGTCTGCTTCGGCGGAGCCGTATGTCTGACTGCTTTCGTCCAGTTCTTCGAGTTCAATCCCTGGTACTTCTGGAACTGGTTCCTGCCGAAGCTTTCCGGTACCGCCAGCTCCTACCTGTGCTACTATGTCCCCCGGGGCTACGGCTTCTCCCTGGGCGGCGCCACCCTGACGGACTATGTGGTCTTTGTGGGTCTGGCCATCTGCTGCGGCTATCTGGCAAGCGGCCGGAAATTCGACTGGAAGAGCGCTTATGCGTTGGTTCTCGGTGCCGTTTTCTTTGAAACCATCCTGATCGTGGGCCGCCGGGGCGAGCTGCTTGGCGCCGCCGTGTGTCTGGTGCTGCTGGTGCTGGTCCTGTGCGGAAAAAAGCAGCGGCGGATCCTGCTCATCGGCGGCATCGCAGCCTGCGTGGTGGGCTTTGTCGCCATCGTGGCCCTGCTGCCCTGGCTGAAGCAGTTCCCCGCTTTGTCCCGGTATGTCATGACGGTGGAGCGGCTGCTGCGGGGCCAGGACATCACCTCCGGCCGTCTGGAGCTGTACGCTCTGGCCTGGGACTCCTTCCTCAAGCACCCCATCCTCGGCATCGGCTGGGATCAGTTCCACACCCTGGTGCCCCAGGCCTTCCAGGAGCTGCACGGACAGAGTACCGTGGAGGATGTCCACTGCATCTACCTGCAGTTCCTCACGGAGACGGGCATCGTCGGCACCGTGCTTCTGGTGGCCCCCCTGTTCTACCTCTATTATCAGGTCTGCGCCCAGCTGACCCGGCTGAAAAAGCGCCCCGGTGAGCTATGCACCGCCCGGATGCTGTGCATCACCTCCTTCCTGATCCAGAGCTTCCTGCTGATCCTGGGTCTGATCGACCCCACCTTCCAGAAGATCGTCTTCTGGTGCTTCTACGGCATCGCGCTGATGCTGCTGTGCGCCGCACTGGAGCTGGAGGGCTATGCCCCCGACGATCCCGTCAGCCGTCTTTTGAACAAATTCATCCATCTGTGCGCACCTCCCTTCGTTCTGGTTTGGAACTGGGTCGCGGGACTTTTCCGTCCCCTGCGCCGCTGATCCCAAAGGAGGATCCATTCCATGACCAGAAAGATAACCGGGCAGCTGATGCTGATCCTGGCAATTTTCACCTGCACCTTCTTCCTGTATCGGGATTTCGGTCTGCGGATGATCTACGGCTACGCCGTGCTGGGCGTCATTCTGGCCCTGCGCTGGTTCGACCGGCTCCGCCGGAACGAACCGCCCCAGCGGACACCCGTCACCCTGGCTGCCGCCGTCCTGGCCTGCCTGATCCTGCTCCAGTTCCTCCGGCCGGACGCCCGGCGGGACGAGGACACCCTCTCCTACCTCATCAGCATGGTCATCTGCATCGCCTATGTGGCCGCCGCCCCCACACCGGTCCCTGCCGTCCGTCGGGCAGAGACGGCCATCTATTGGGGTTCCATGGCCATGGCCCTGTTCGTGGTGGTCTTCACCCTGCTGCCGGGGCTGTTTTTGGAGCTTGTGTATCCGCTGCTGAGTGAGACGGCCCGGCGCTATTACGATTTCTTCGCCCCCCTGGGCTACGGCGTCAGCCTGGGCACCTACAGCTATACCGACTACGTTCTCTACTTGGGCATGGCCGTGTGCTGTGCCGAGCTGGCGGTGAAGCCCCGGACCCCCAGGCGCATCGCCGCGGGCGGTCTGTCCCTGGCCTTCCTCGCCCTGGCGATGGTGGTCCTGGGCCGCCGGGGCGAGCTGCTGGCGGCACTGGTGGCCATCGCGCTGCTGGTGCTGGCCCTGTGCAGCCGCCGCAAGCGCCGGATCATCCTGGCCGCCGGCTCCGCCGCAGCCGTTCTCGCCGTGGTGCTGATCCTGGTTTTCCTGCCCCAGCTGGGACAGATCAGCTTCCTGTCCCGGTATGTGGAGACGGTGGAGCAGATCCTCAGCGGTGTGGATTTCACATCCGGCCGGGGACCCCTGCTGGCGCTGGCTGTCACCGGCTTCCTGTCGAAGCCCATTTTCGGCCTGGGCTGGGGCCAGTATATCCAGCTGTCCGCCCAGCTGGGCATGTGCGACACCGACGGCAACCTGATCGAGGACTGCCACAACATCTATCTGCAATTCCTCTGCGAGACGGGCGTTGTGGGCGCGGTGCTGCTGCTGATCCCCATCGGCTA
Organism: Oscillospiraceae bacterium; assembly: GCA_017409645.1. Lineage (GTDB taxonomy): Bacteria > Bacillota > Clostridia > Oscillospirales > Oscillospiraceae > Faecousia. The sequence continues at coordinate 4,313 of JAFQSI010000055.1, forward strand.
TCTGCTGATCACGGCCTGCCGGATGCTCCGCCATGCCAAGGCCGCCGGGGGTCCGGATGCCCTGCGCTTTGCTTCCCTGAGCTTCCTGATCCAGTTTTTCCTGCTGTTTCTGGGACTGTATGATCCCAGCTTCCAGAAGCTCGTCTTCTGGTGCTTCTACGCCCTGGCGCTGCTGTTCCTGAACGCCGCCATGGTCCGCTCCGGCTGGCGGCCCACGGGCCCCGTGAGCCGGGCGCTGGCCCGGCTGGACGGGCTGCTGACCGCCGCCCTGACGCGGCTCCGGACTTCCCTCCGAACCCCCTGGAAAGAAGGCAAATGATGAAAGCCATCCTGAACAAATTCAAAAGCATGCCGGAAAGCGTGAAGGCCACCCTGGTCTTCGCCATCGCCTCCTTCGCCACCTCCGGCATCAACTATCTGACCACACCCATCTTCACCCGTCTGCTGACCGGCGAGGAATACGGCGCGGTGTCCATGTACAATTCCTGCTACGCCATCGTCCGGGTCATCGCCTCCATGACGCTGATCTTCCCGGGCATCCTGAACGTGGGACTGTATGAACACAGCGAGAACCGCTGGAAGTACCTCAGCTCCATGCTGGGCGTCACCACGGTCTGCACCGCGTTCCTGAGCGTGCTTTACGCCATTTTCCCCGCGGTGTTCCAGGAGCTGCTGGGGCTTGACAACAGCCTTATGATCCTGATGCTCCTGAGCTGCTTCGCCCTGCCCGCCACCACCTTCTGGACCATGAAGCAGAAGTACGAGTACCGCTACCAGGTGACCTTCTTCGTGTCCGTGGGCTCTGCGGTGCTGGCCCAGGCGGTGGCTGTGGCTGCCGTCATGCTGGCGAGCCACAACCTGGATCAGGTCCGGCTCTGGAGCGCCGGCATCGTCAACATGGCCGTGGGTCTGGTGCTGTTTGCCTACATCCTCAAAGAGGGCAAAGCCTTTGTGGACATCCCCCTGTGGAAAAAGACCCTGGTGGTCGCCTTCCCCCTGATCCCCCACTATGTCAGCGGCGAGCTTTTAAGCTCCATCAACCAGATCATGATCGGCACCATGGTGGGCAAGGCCGAGGCCGGCATCTACTCCCTGGCCGCTGTTCTCTCCGCCATCGGCATCCTGCTCTGGCGCGCCCTGACGGTCATGTTCAACCCCTTCGTCAACGCCAAGCTGGGCGCCCGGGAGTTCCGAACCATCCGGGAGACGGTCAAGCCGCTGATGCTGGTGGTCGGCGTCATGTGCGTCATCGCCTCCCTGGCGGCCCCGGAGATCATCCGGATCCTGGCCACCGAGGAATACCTGGCGGGCGTCTATGTGGTGCCCCCCGTGGCGGCCGGCGTGTTCATCCACGCCATGTATGATACCTTCGCCGCCGTGAGCTTCTTCCACAAGAAGTCCACCCGGATCATGACCGCCACCCTCACCGCCGCCATCGTGAATCTGGTGGGCAACTATGTGTGCATCAGCGCCTTTGGCTATCTCTCCGCGGGCTATGTGACCCTGGCCAGCAATCTGGTGCTGACGGCCATGCACTACCGCAACGCCCGGCACATCGAGCCCGAGGAGGTCTATGACCCCAAATTCTCCCTCCTGGCCGTGACCCTGGTCACACTGGGCTGCCTGCTGTGCAACCTGATCTATCCCTTCATCGCCCTGCGCTACGCCGTGGTGGCCGCCCTGCTGGTGTTCCTGTGGACCCAGAGAAAGAGCATCATCGATATGCTGATGAATATGAAGGTGTGACCTTCAACACTCCCGGTTTTCCGGGAGTGTTTTTCATATCCGCACACAAATTAACATTCCTGTGGTGTGGGGTCATGACCCCACTGTCAAAATCGTAAGCTCATAATGATCTCGCCAAAGATCTCCCGGATCGTAAGTGCATACTGCGCCGCCTGACGGCGGTCACCCACATCAGTCAAAAATCGGTTCCGAAGAGCCGATTTTTGCCAGCTCAAGGTGAATTGCCCCGAAGGGGCAAGAGAGGGCACCCTGGGGTGTCTCCCTCAAGGGAGAAGCCTTTGTTGGAGATTTCCGCCTGGTTCGGTAGAACGTACAACTGTGGATCCGGGACAAGGCTTCTCCCCTCGGGGAGAAGCTGTCAGGAAAAGTGCCAAAGCACTTTTCCTGACTGATGTGGGGCACCGCCGAAGGCGGCAGCAGTACAATCTTACAGCAAGTATTACCTTCGGCGAATTTTTAAATCGCTTGCGCTTTTGACATTGCCGTGACCCCGCCCTACAGACAAATTTTCACAGCCCTTAAGATATTAAATTCCTGTAAAGACCGCCCATAGGGCCCAAAACATGGTATAATGGAAACACAACCAAACAAGGAGGGGACCACCATGAAACTGACATTTTTCGGCGCGGCCCACGAGGTCACGGGCTCCTGCACGCTGCTCGAAGCCGCAGGCAAGCGGATCCTGATCGACTGCGGCATGGAGCAGGGCGCGGACATCTACGAAAACTGCGAGCTTCCCATGGCCGCCGGGGAGATCGACGCCATTTTGCTGACCCACGCCCACATCGACCACTCCGGCAAGATCCCGGCCCTGGTGGCCCAGGGCTTCCGGGGCCCCATCTACGCCACCGAAGCCGCCCGGCGTCTGTGCCATATCATGCTCCGGGACTCCGCCCACATCCAGGAATTCGAAGCCGAGTGGCGCAACCGCAAGGCCCAGCGTGCCGGTGAGCCGCCCTACGTGCCGCTGTACACCATGCGCGACGCGGAGGCTGCCCTGAAGCAGTTCGTCGGCTGCGATTACCGCCATCCGCTGGAGATCTTCCCCGGGATCCGGGTGGAATTTTCCGACGCGGGCCATCTGCTGGGCTCCGCCAGCATCCTGGTCACCGCCGCGGAGGCCGGCGAGACCCGGTCCGTCCTCTTCTCCGGCGACCTGGGCAACATCGACCGGCCCCTGATCCGGGATCCCCAGGCTCCCCCGGCGGCGGATTACGTGGTCATCGAGTCCACCTACGGCGACCGGCTCCACGGGGAGCGGCCTTTCTATGTGGACCAGCTGACCCAGATCATGCAGGACACCTTCGACCAGGGGGGCAATCTGGTGATCCCCGCCTTCGCCGTGGGCCGGACCCAGGAGCTGCTGTATCTGATCCGCACCATCAAGAACCAGGGCCTGATCCGGGGCCACGAGGGCTTCCCGGTCTATGTGGATTCCCCCCTGGCGGTGGAGGCCACCCGCATCTACGCCGACGACGATGCCATGAAGCCCTACTACGACGCCGAGACGCTGGCGCTTCTGGCAAAGGGCGAGGACCCCATCTCCTTCCCCGGCCTGCGGACCAGCGTCACCAGCGACGAAAGTAAGGCCATCAACTTCGACCAGACCCCCAAGGTCATCCTCTCCGCCTCGGGCATGTGCGAGGCGGGCCGGATCCGCCACCACCTGAAGCACAACCTCTGGCGCAGCGAAAGCACCATCCTCTTCGTCGGCTACCAGTCCGAGGGCACCGTGGGCCGCAAGCTCATCGACGGGGCCGACACCGTCCGGCTCTTCGGCGAGGAGATCACCGTCAATGCCCGGATCGAGTCCCTGGCTGGCATCAGCGGCCACGCGGACCGGGAGATGATGCTTTCCTGGCTGGAATCCATGCCCGGCAAGCCCCGTCAGGTCTTCGTCAACCACGGCGACGACCAGGTCACCGACCACTTCGCCGAGGCCATCCGAAACCGCCTGGGCGTCAGCGCCGACGCCCCCTACTCCGGCGACGGCTACGACCTGCTGACGGGAGCCTGCGTCGCCAGGGGCCGCATCGTCAAGGCCACAAAACTCTCCGACGGCCGCCGCCGGGCCAACGCCGCCTTCGACCGCCTGACCCAGGCCGGCAAGCGGCTCATGGCCATCATCGCAAACAGCCGGGGCTTAAGCAACAAGGAGCTGGCCCGGTTTACGGATCAGATCAACGCCCTGTGCGACAAATATCTGCGCAAATGATCCCCATGGTCCGCACCCCGGTGCGGACCATTTTCTCATTTTTTCAAAAAAGTGCTTGACATTTTCCGCAGGTGTGCTATAATACAGAAGCTGTTTGAACAGCGAACCGAATATGGGGGTATAGCTCAGCTGGGAGAGCGCTTGAATGGCATTCAAGAGGTCAGCGGTTCGATCCCGCTTATCTCCACCACGCCGACCGTAAGGTCGGCGTTTTTCTTTGTTTTAGGACCCTGAGAGTCTTTCAGGCAAACAAACAACAGCGGTTCGATCCCGCTTATCCCCATCAAAAAGACCGGCTTTCATCTAGAAAGTCGGTCTTTTTCTAACTTTTTCAGTTTCTCATCTGTGATGATTCACTCCACCTTCAGCATCCGGTAGCCGATGCCGATGTGGGTTTGGATGTATTGGGTATCCGGGTCTTTTTCCAGCTTTTTGCGCAGAGTCGCCATGTGGACCCGCAGCGATGCCATATCGCTTTCCCAACTGCTGCCCCAGATCCTGTCGGTCAGGTAGGTATGGGTCAGCACCTTGCCTGCGTCCTTGGCCAGCAGGCACAGGAGCTTGTACTCCGTGGGGGTCAGCTTCAGCGGCTTTTCTTCCAGATACGCACAGCCTGCGGCGTAGTCGATGCGCAGCTTGCCGTTGCGGAA
>JAFQSI010000006.1 GCA_017409645.1 Oscillospiraceae bacterium
CCAGATCTGTGCCTTGTGGACGAAGTCCACCAGGGCGTTCTGGAAGGTGACCATCTGGTCGTTGTTCTTGCCGGTGAACTGGGAGGCCAGCTCAGACCAGCCGCCCACGAAGGAGCCCAGAGGTGCGGAGGCCCAGGCGTAGGTCTCGTCGTACCAGTGCTGCATTTTCTCGGCGATCTCCTCGTCACCCTCGGTATCGGCCATGGGGAAAATGGAGGAACCGTAATCCACATCAGCAACCTCGCCGTTGCTGTCGAAGGTGACGGTAAAGCTGCTATGGGTAACGCCGGTGCCGCCGCCGTTGAGGACCATCAGCAGCTCACCGTCCTTATTTTCAACGATCTCCATGCGCTGGGTGTGGTCGTGACCGCAGATGACCAGGTCGGCGCCAGCAGAGTTGCGGACAGCGTACTGGGTCTGATTCTCCAGAGAGGTGCCCTCAGCGTTGCCGAAGCCATTGTGGCTGGAGATGATGATAACATCTGCGTCCTCCTGCTCTTTGACGATGTCGATCCACTTCTGGAACTCGTAGGCCAGGTCGCCCTCGGGGTTCTCCAGGGAGTTGAACTGCAGGTTGGGATAGTTGGAGGCCAGATCCCAGGTGGCATTGGCGGGGTTGCCGAAGCCGATGACGGCGACCTTGACCTCGCGGCCGTAGTCGTCGGTCAGGGTCTTGACGATGTAGGGTGCGTAGAAGGGATCACCGGCCTTGGCGTCCTCGCCGAAGAAGTTCTTGCCGTCCTCCACCAGGGTGATGTTGGCGGCGATGGTGGCCATGCCGGACTCCAGGGCAAACTGCGCCTGGGTGTCGCGCTGGGTGGGATTGAAGTTGAACTCATGGTTGCCCATGACCCAGGCATCGTAGCCCAGCTCCATCATGATCTCCATCATGGGGTTCAGGACATCGGGCTTCTGGTTGATGGCGTACTGAGCCACCAGGTTGCCCTGGATGGTATCGCCGTTGTCGATGAGGATCATATCATCGCCGAAGTTGCCCCGGGCCTGATTGATGAGGGTAGCCGCCCGGATCATGGAGTTGACATCCTCCTTCTGGGTGGCCACGTCGTCCTTGGTGGAGCGGCCGTGCATATCGGTGGTGGAGACCACAGCGAACTCGAAGGTCTCGGGAATGCCCTCGATGAGCTTCCAGGTGGAGGTGATCTCGGGCGCGATGGTGCCCTTCTCGCGGATGTAGTTGGCGAGCATATTGCGGGCCTGGCCCTGATCCTCGCCCTGGATCATGTCGTACTGGGTGGAGTAGATGATGCGGTTTTCGTCGTTGGGGATGAACTCCACGCCCTGCTCGTTCAGATAGTCCACATAGCCGCCGCCGCCGTTGAAGCGGTAGTTGTTCAGGACCACGGTGAAGACCTGGTCATCGGTGACGGGAACGCCGTTGTAGGTCATTTTGACGATGCGGCTGTGTTCGGGGGCGGTGGTATCGACCTCGTAGTGGAAGCCGTCGCCGTAGATGACATCGTGGTAAGTGGAGTCGAGCTTTCTTCTGTCGGTGGCAGCATATTCCAGCCAGGTCTTGACTTCCTTGCCGGACATGGTGATCTGGTAGAACCAGTTCTCATAGCGGTACAGCCGGAACAGGTCGCCCAGGACGATATCGCCTGCGGGGATGATGTTTTCGGCGGAGCCGGAGGTCAGCGGAGCGGAGATGGAAAGCTGCGCCATCTGATCGTCAGAAGGATCGTCGGGGGTGTTCAGACCGTTGTAGTCGTAGGTGTAGGCCAGCTGGACCCGGTTGATCAGATCCATGAAGGCGGAGGGGGCGATGCACATATCCTTGGCGGAGAAGTCGCCGGAGGCCTTGCCGATGGGCTGGAGCATGTAGTCGTTCCAGGTGGCATCCTCATAGGGCTTCAGGATGGTCTCCAGCTCGGAGTCGATGGCGTAGTTGCGCATGGAGACGTTTTCAGCCTCGATGGTGTAGGTGCCGTCGGCCTTGTTGTAGGTGATCAGAGCCTGGCCGATCTTGTTGCACTTGGTGGAGGGGGAGACGACGGGGATGACCTTGCCGCTCTTGTCGGTGATGTTGGTGACGCCGTCGCGATGCTCGTGGCCGGAGAAGACCAGATCGACAGAGTCGTGGGTCTCGATCAGCTCCCGGATCCGGCCGGTGCCGTCACCCACGTCCACGCCGGAGTGGGACATCAGCACGATCAGGTCGGCCTTCTGAAGCATCTCGGCCTCGTAGTGGTCATAAGTCTCGATGGGGTCGGCGAAATAGATGCCATCCCAGTTGGCGGGCACGTCCCACATGGGAACGCCGTGGTTGCCGATGCCCATGATGGCGACCTTGACGCCGTCGTACTCGCGGATGACGTAGGGCTCGAAGCCGCGCCAGGTGGCCCAGTCCTTGCTCTCGTCATTGTTCGTCTCGGCGGCCAGGTAGTTGGCCATGGACATGGTGATGGGAGTCTCAGTCTCGGTGGCCTCGGAAATGGCGTAGTCCACCTGCTCGTTCAGCACGGTCATGCCGTAGTTGAACTCGTGGTTGCCCAGGACCCACATGTCATAGCCCATGGTGCGCAGAGCCTTGACGGTGGGGTCTTCCATGGTATGCTCTTCGAAGGCGAAGTAGTAGGTCATGGGAGTGCCCTGGATGGTGTCGCCGGTGTCGGCCAGGAATACGTTGGGATACTGCTCGCGCATCTCCTTGACGTAGGTGGCGACCCGGGTCAGACCCTGGCGGTAGGTGCCGGACGCGGAAACGTCGGCGGTGTAATCGGTGGCGTAGAGCTGGCCGTGGATGTCGGAGGTATCGAGCATCAGGATCTCTACGGTGTCGTCGGTGTCAACGGCCCGGACGGAGGGCATCAGGGACACGACCATGCAGATTGCCAGAAGGACGGACAAAATGCGGGACACATTCTTCTTCATGTTTACACGCTCCTTTTTTATGTTTTGCACAACGCAGATCATGCAGGGATATTTTAACAAAGGGAAGGGGATTTGTCCAGTGTGCCGTACCGGAAACTGCCGGATATGCAGGATTTTGTGAAAAAAGCAAAAAAGGAACCCCGATCACGTATGACCGGGGGATCTGTCTTTGATGCTCTGTAAGATATGTCAAAACTGGGCCGCGTCGGCGCTTTTCAGCTGCAGCTGCAGCCGGTCGGCGATGAGGGCGATGAACTCCGAATTGGTGGGCTTGCCCTTGGTGTTGCTGACGGTGTAGCCGAAAAACCGCTGAAGCGTGTCCAGATCCCCCCGGTCCCAGGCCACCTCGATGGCATGACGGATTTTGCAGCGGATAAGTTTCAATAATTGAAAATGAAGTTGCAATCATGTTCACAATATGTTAATATTGATGCAAAATGCAGAGAGGAGAGATGATCCATGACAAGCTATTACCAGACCAAGAAAACGATGCAACTTATGGGCGGACATATTTGCTCCAAGTGCAAGAGCATGATCTTCACAAATTTTATCTTCTTTGGAATGGCCAATTCCCGCTGGTCGCAGAAAAAAGCGCAGGAAGGTGCGGAGGCTGCCGCGGAAAAGGGAATGAAAGCATTGCTTTCTTTCCCGGAAAAACCTTTTCTGGTGACACAGATTTCCGAAGAACGGACGTATGGCCTTGTCAGTGGCTTTGGTGTAGAGAACCTGAATCATGGTTGTCCTTATTGCGGAAACCGGGAAAAATGGCAGAAGGATGTCTTCGCCTTCACCTGCCAAAAGGACCCGGTGTCCGGTGTTTCTCTGGTCGAAGATGTGCCTGAGGAGAGCCGGCTGACTGTCCTGCTTTCTAAGGACGCATTGGATGCATGGCAGATGAAGAGTATGATTGCTAATACTGTGAATTTCAAGAAGTATTGGGAAGCGCATCCCACCGAGGCAGAGTGCGTCCGTGGTCAGATTCAAGCTCTGAAAAACCAGATAGAAGCGCTGAATGCCGAGAAACTAACTGTTAGGGAGAAGTCCCAGTGGCTCTGCGAAAAAGTGGGGAGCAAGGAAGCGGAGATGAAGAGCTTTTCACTGTTTTCCGCCGAGCGTAAGGCTGCCAAGGCTGAACTGAATGAGCTGAAAGAGAAGTACAATGCCCAGAGTACGGCAGATATTGAGCGGGAAAAGAGCATCATCCGCACCATTTCTGGGCTGGAGGACCAGATTCAAGAACTGAAAATCAGCAATCCCGGTGTACTTGGGGAAATGGAAAAAGTTACTCCCAAGGATGCGCCCTATTGTCAGGCAATCCGATCTTGCTGATCTATCTGAAATTACATATACCCGGGGAAGCAAATCGCTTCCCCGGGTAGTTTTTTGTTTTAGAAATTGGGAACCTCGCTGGCTTTGAGCTGGAGCTGCAGCTTGTCTGCGATGAGGGCAATGAACTCGGAATTGGTGGGCTTGCCCCGCTCCTGGAGATCAGCGATGTAGCGGCGAATCACATTCTCCGTGATTTTGTCCACAGTGTAAATCTGCAATTCCTCTGCAAGCCATCGACCGAACAGATGGAGGGCTTGTTCATAACTGTTCATGGTTTTCTCCCGTAACTGAGTGCTGCGGCAATAAAGCATAAATTCATCGGTAAGCCACTCAAAGTCCAAATTTTTCATAACAAAAAAACTCCTGTTCATTGGGGTGTTTTTCACCCAATAAATCAGGAGTATTCATAGGCACAACGAAAAGAGTTTATCGGTATCAAAACCCGATTTTATAGCTATCTATCAAAATTCATTGCATCGGCTGCCCAAAAGAAAAATCCGAAAAACTGTTGTGCCGCAATCAGAATTGAGCGGCATCCGCGCTCTTGAGCTGTAGCTGCAGCCGGTCGGCGATCAGGGCGATGAACTCAGAGTTCGTGGGCTTGCCCTTGGTGTTGCTGACGGTGTAGCCGAAAAACCGCTGAAGCGTGTCCAGATCCCCCCGGTCCCAGGCCACCTCGATGGCGTGGCGGATGGCCCGCTCCACCCGGGAGGGGGTGGTCTGGAATGTTTTCGCCACCTGGGGGTACAATACCTTCGTGATGGCGTTGATCACATCCATATCGTTGACGGCGATGATGATGGCCTCCCGCAGGTACTGGTAGCCTTTGATGTGGGCGGGTACGCCGATCTCGTGGATGATGCCGGTGACCAGAGCCTCGATGCTCTGCTGGGCGGGTCTGCGCTGGATGCTCAGACGGCCGCTGTCGAAGCGCAGCTCATCCAGCCGGTCCACCAGGGCCTGCAGGTCGCAGGGCTTCAAAATCAGGTACGCTACCCCCAGCCCCGCTGCCGCGGAGGCCACATACTCCGTCATGAAGCCGGTGGTCGCCACCACCGCCGGCCGACGGTCCCACAGGGAGATGCTTTTCAGCAGGCTCAGGCCGTCCTTTTTGGACAGCATCAGGTCCAGCACCAGAATGTCCGGCCTGCGCTCCTCCAGAAGCTGCATCGCCTGTTCCCCGTCATTGGCGACACCCGCGACCGTGAACCGATCCGTCCGCTGCAGGGCAGCGCTCAGGGCAGAGCAGAACTCTTCGGAGTTGTCGGCGATCAATACGCTTGTTCTTTTGTCCATGTACTTCCTCTCCTTGGATATTTTTGACCGGAACAGAGCTTCCGGTGTCGGTTGCGACAAGGTAATCATAGCATGGTCTATCATTTTTTGCAAGAAAAAAGCACAACAATCGCTCGACATAAATGCTGATAATTTTACAAAAAATGGCGAACCATGAACATTCCGAATAAAAACGACTACAAACCTGCGGCCGGAGGGCGGTTGACGGATATCCGCGCGTGGTGTACAATTGTCCTACCAGAATTTACTGTGCTAAAGGAGAAAAGCAAATGAACGAAGTATGGAACCTGGATCCGATCTACCCCGGCTTCGACGCCCCGGAATTCAGGAAGGATCTGGAAGAGCTGAAAAATACTGTGGCGGCGTACACCGCCTGGGTCAAGACGCTGGACACCCTGGAGCCCCTGGAGGGCCTGAAGACCGGCACCGATTATCTGGAGCAGCTCTTTGCCTACGGCAATAAGCTGGTGGAGTACTGCATGCTCCGCCAGGCCGCCAACACTCTCGACGGCGAGGCCAGCTCCGGCGCCAGCCAGGTCATGGGTCTGCTCAGCACCATGGCGGGCCCCAAGGCCATCTTCAAGGACTGGGCCGCAAAGCTTCCTGATCTGATGGAGCTGGTGGCCTCTGACGAGGTGCTGAAGGAGTACACCTTCCTCTATTCCAACATCCTGTCCTCCAGCAGCTTCCAGCTCCCCGGCATGGGCGAGGAGATCATGGCCAAGATGGAGCTGTCCGGCAGCAGCGCCTGGGGCGACTTGCAGCAGTTCCTCACCAGCACCGTCCCCGTGCAGTACCGGGGGGAGAAGACCAACCTCTCCGCCATCCGGAACCTGGCCTACGATCCCGATCCCGCCGTCCGGAAGGACGCCTACGAGGCGGAGCTTAACTGCTACGAGCGCATTTCCGATTCCGTGGCCTTCGCCCTGAACTCCATCAAGCTCGAGACACTGACCGACTGCGAGCTGCGGGGCTACGAGAGCCCCCTGGACCGGACGCTGAAGGAGGCCCACATGTCCCGGGCCACCCTGGACGCCATGCTGGGGGCCATGGATGAATACCTGCCCAAGTTCTGGCAGTACCTGAAGGCCAAGGGCAAGGCACTGGGCCATGAGAACGGTCTGCCCTGGTACGACCTGTTCGCCCCCATGGGTGCCATGGCGGAGAAGTACACCGCCGAGGGCGCCCGGGAGTATCTGGTAGATCTGTTCACCGGCTTCGATCAGGAGCTGGCGGACATGGTGGCCCGGGCCTTCGACAACGCCTGGATCGACTTCTACCCCCGCTCCGGCAAGTCCGGCGGCGCCTTCTGCTCCGGCGTGGACTGCCTGCATGAGAGCCGGATCCTGACCAATTTCGATGGCCAGTTCGGCGACGTGGTCACCCTGGCCCATGAGCTGGGCCATGCCTTCCACAACCAGTGCATCGACTCCCACCGGGTGCTGAACCATGATTACTCCATGCCCCTGGCGGAGACGGCCTCCACCTTCAACGAGTGCGTCATCATGAACGCCGCCATCAAGGCCGCCAAGACCGACGAGGAGAAGCTGGCCCTGATCGAGAGCCAGCTCCAGGACGCCACCCAGGTCATCTGCGACATCTACTCCCGCTACCGCTTCGAGACGATGGTCTTCGAGAAGCGGAAGGAGGAATTCCTCCACAGCGGCGCCCTGTGCGATCTGATGACCCAGGCCCAGAAGCTCAGCTACGGCGACGGCCTGGACGGGGATGTCATGCACCCCTATATGTGGGTCTGCAAGAGCCACTATTACGGCCCCACCTTCTACAATTTCCCCTACGCCTTCGGTGCCCTGTTCGCCCGGGGCCTGTACGCCCAGTATGAGCGGGAGGGAGCCGCCTTCGTGCCCAAGTACAAGAAGCTCCTGTACACCACCGCCATCGCCACCGCCGAGGACACCGCCAAGGTGGCAGACATCGACCTGACCGACAGGGATTTCTGGCGCAGCGCCCTGCAGATGCTCGCCGACGAGATCGACCTGTTCTGTGAGCTTGTGGAGAAGAAGTAAATACCGAGCAGGGGGCGCACCTGATGCGCCCCCTCTGTTTTTCAAACGCAGCGAATTCTGTTCGCGCCGTAGATTTCCAGGTTTGCAAATGCATACTGCGCCGCCTGACGGCGGTCACCCACATCAGTCAAAAACTGGCTCCCTGGAGCCAATTTTTGACAGCTTCTCCCTCAAGGGAGAAGCCATTGGTGCAGACTTGCAGTTGTTACGATAGAATGAAATACGTCGAATCCGGGACAAAGGCTTCTCCCCTCGGGGAGAAGCTGTCAGCGCAGCTGACTGACGTGGGGCACCGCCGAAGGCGGAAGCAGCACGACCTTACGATCCGTATTAACGTTCGTCAAATTCGGACCTTGCGTTTTTTGACATTGCTCCAAGGGCCGTCCCGGAACGGCAGGGCTTTATGGCGGAGTTTCTTAGGAAAAATTACCAAATATCGATAGATTTCTCTGTATGCATTGACATTTGAAAGCGGTGCCGATATAATGAGCCGAAGTAGAATATGAAAGTTTACAGGACAATTCCTGCAAAAAGAGGATGAATAAATGAATGAAAAAATACAGGCGCTGATGGATTTCCTGGACGCCTCCCGGAGCGTCTACCACGCAGTTGCCTATATCTCCGACATTCTGGATCGGGAGGGCTACACCCACCTGTCCGAGGGTGACGACTGGACGCTGGAGGACGGCGGCAAGTATTACATCACCCGCAATATGAGTACCGTCATCGCCTTCCGGATCCCCCACGGCGAGCCCGCGGGCTTCCTGCTGTCCGCCAGCCACTCCGACCGGCCCAGCTTCAAGATCAAGGAGAACGGCGAGCTGGAGAGCAAGTATATCCGCCTGTCCACCGAGCGCTACGGCGGCATGCTGATGGCCCCCTGGATGGACCGGCCCCTTTCCGTGGCGGGCCGGGTGATGGTGGAGACGCCCACCGGCGTCAAAATGAAGCTGGTGGACATCGACAAGGATCTGATGATCATCCCCAACGTGGCCATCCACATGAACCGCAAGGTCAACGACGGCTACGCCTACAATCCCGCCACCGACACCATCCCCCTGCTGGGCGACCGGGACGTCAAGGGCATGTTCGGCCGGATGATCGCCGAGCAGGCCGGCGGCCGGATCCTGGGCCACGACCTGTTTCTGTACCTGCGGCAGAAGGCCGCGGTCTGGGGCATCGAGCAGGAGTTCATCTCCGCCCAGGCCCTGGACGACCTCCAGTGCGCCTGGGGCTGTCTGCAGGGCTTCCTGAACGCCTCTGAGTCCGGCTCCGTGCCCATGCTGTGCATCTTCGACAGCGAGGAGGTGGGCTCCCGCTCCGTCTCCGGTGCCGACTCCACCATGCTCACCTCCACCATGAACCGGATCGCCCGGTATCTGGACGCGAACCTGGCCCGGATGATGAGCCAGTCCTTCCTGGTGTCCGCAGACAACGCCCACGCCATCCACCCCAACCACCCGGAGCTGGCGGACCCCAACAATGCCCCCGTCATGAACGGCGGCATCGTGGTCAAGTTCAACGCCTCCCAGCGCTACACCACCGACGCGGTGGCGGCCTCCGTCTTCCGCTGCGTCTGCAACCGGGCGGGCGTGCCCACCCAGACCTACTACAACCGCCCGGACATCCCCGGCGGCTCCACCCTGGGCTACGTTTCCCTGACCCATGTCTCCGTCCCCACCGCCGACATCGGCCTGGCCCAGCTGGCCATGCACTCGTGCTACGAGACGGCCGGCGTCCAGGACAGCCTGTACCTGGAAACCGCCATGACCGCCTATTTCTCCTCCACCCTCACCGTGACGGGAGACGGAGAGTATATCATCGTGTAACAGCAAGAGCCGCCCGGATGGGCGGCTCTGATTTTTGAGCGGTCACATCGATCGTTACCTGGGTGATTGACCGACCTGGTCGGCGGGGTCGTGACCCCGCCCTACAGATAAGGGCCTGCCGCATCAGCGGCAGGCCCATTGTATATCAGCAGTAAAAGTCCTTGATCTTCTTGGCGCGGCTGGGATGTCTCAGCTTGCGGATGGCCTTGTTTTCGATCTGGCGGATGCGCTCGCGGGTAACGCCGAAGATCTGGCCCACCTCCTCCAGGGTGTGGGTGCGGCCGTCGTACATGCCGAAGCGCATGCGCAGCACGTCGGCCTCGCGCTCGGTCAGGGTGTCCAGGATCTCCTTCAGAGCCTCGGCCAGCAGGGCATTGGAAGTTGCATCAGCGGGACCGGGGGTGTGATCGTCCTCGACGAAGGAGCCGATGGAGGTATCCTCTTCATCACCGACAGGGGTGTCCAGGGACAGGGTGTCGGCGGCGGTGCGGTTGGCCTCGATGATCTTCTCCACGGGCAGGTTCAGCTCCTTGGCGATCTCCTCCACAGTGGGCTCACGGCCCAGCTCCTGGACCAGCTTCCGGTTGCACCGGGTAGCTTTGTTGATGACCTCCACCATATGCACCGGAACACGGATGGTCC
>JAFQSI010000056.1 GCA_017409645.1 Oscillospiraceae bacterium
GAGCCTCTGTCCAACCTGGACGCCAAGCTGCGTAACCAGATGCGTGCTGAGATCATCAAGCTGCGCGAGAAGATCCAGACCACCTTCATCTACGTTACCCACGACCAGACCGAGGCTATGACCCTGGGCGATCGCATCGTCATCATGAAGGACGGCTTCATCCAGCAGGTCGGCACTCCTCAGGAGGTCTTCAACCATCCCTACAACCTGTTCGTCGCAGGCTTCATCGGCACTCCCCAGATGAACTTCTTCAACAACGCCAAGCTGCTCAAGGAGAACGGCAAGTATGCTGTCGAGGTCGGCGGCATGAAGGTCGTCCTGTCCGAGGAGAAGCAGGCTAAGCTGGCCAAGAACAACGTCCAGCCTCAGAATGTCGTTCTGGGCGTCCGTCCCGAGCATATCACTCTGGAGAAGGGTCTGTCCGGCAAGGTCGACGTTTCCGAGATGATGGGCTCCTCCGTCCACCTGCATGTCAGCTCCCTGGGCCAGGATGTGGTCATGGTCGTTTCCACCATGAACATGACCGGCGCCGAGGTCGCTGCTCTGGCCAACGGTTCCCCCATCAACTACACCTTCGCAGGTCATGTCTGCCATGTCTTCAACAAGGAGACCGGCATCAACCTGGAGGCCTGATTCCTCTGCAACCCTTAGGGCGTGCCTTATGGCACGCCCTTTTTTCCGTTATGGTACGTATTTTGAATGATCTCCAAAGGGGCTGCCGTGAAGCTTTATGCTTTTCGGCAGCCCTCTTTTTGTCAGGTCCCGGTGATTCCTTAAGAGATCTTCATGTTTCTATAAAACCTTTACAATTCTGCTGCCCCATAATTGTTCACATCTACGAAACGGCCTGCCGACCATTGACAATCATTTCCATCCATGTTACATTGTAAACAGACCTATAGGTACCCAAAAACACCAAATAATAGGAGGAATCCCCCCTTGAAAAGAAAAGCTTTGGCTTTGATCCTGGCGCTGGTGCTGGTCTTCGGACTGATCCCCGGCACCGCCTTCGCCGCCGCAAAACCCATCGAACTCACCGTCTGGGCCGGTTTCGATGAAATGACCTGGCTGAACGCTCAGCTGGACGCCTTTGAGTCCGCCAATCCCCAGTGGAGCATCACCTGGAACATTGTGGAATACGAAGCCTACGAGTCCCGCGAAATGCTCCTCCAGGACCCCACCACCGGTGCAGATGTCTTTTTCTTCGGTGACGATTGGCTCCAGGAGCTGGTCTGGTACGATGTCCTGATGCCCCTGTCTCAGGAGGATGCCGCACTGATCCGGGAGCAGACCTCCCAGGCAGTCTATGATGCTGTCACGGACCAGAGCGGTCAGTTCTACGGCTTTCCCCTGAGCGCCGACACCATTCTCCTGTACTATAACAAGAAGATCTACTCCGAGGAGGATGTCAAGTCCCTGGATACCATGATCGAAAAGGCCCCCGTGGCCTATCCCCTGAACCTGGGAACCGATGTTGCCGCCTTCTATCTGGCAAACGGCTGCACCATGTTCGGTGCCGACGGCAAGAACGAATCCGCCGGCTTCCGCTTCAACGGTGCCAGAGGCACCGCCGCCACCCTCTGGCTGGCAGACTTCATCCGGCATGAAAACTTCCGGAATGACGTCGACAGTCTGGGCCACTGGGGTCTGTGGCAGGGCGAGCTGGGCGCCTCCTTCCTGAACTACGAGGCATACGATTTACTCTATGAGATAATGGGCGATGACCTGGGCGTTGCCCCGCTGCCCGCCATCACCATCGACGGCCAGACCCGGCAGATGCCTGCCCATACCTCCACCTACTGCGTCGGCGTCAACCGCCATACCGACCAGGCCGATGCCGCCCTGGCCCTGGCCAGGTTCCTGACCAGTGCCGAGTCCCAGCTGCTGCGCTGGGAGCTGTACCAGTTCCCCTCCTCCCCCACCTATCCCATCGCCTCCGAGCTGATCAACGATCCCGCTGTCCAGGCCCACGGCGGCGTTCGGACCCATCTGCAGACCCTGGACAGCATCGCCTACCATACGCCCACCTTCTACGGCATGAGCTTGCTGTGGCAGTACAGCGATCTTCTGACCCGGTGGATGATCAACGGCGAGATCACCCCCGAGAATGCCGCCGAGCGGACCGAGGAGTGGAACACCCTGCTCAACGGCGGCGTAATGCCCCCCACCTTCTCCGATGTCCCCGCTGGTGCCTACTATGAGGATGCCGTGGAGTGGGCCGTGGTGAACGGCATCACCTCCGGCACCTCCGCCACCACCTTCTCTCCCGGCGACGACTGTATGCGCGCTTACGCTGTCACCTTCCTGTGGCGCGTTGCCGGATGCCCCGAGCCCCGGTCCACTGTCAACCCCTTCGTCGACGTTGCCCCCGGCAGCTTCTATGAGAAGCCCGTCCTCTGGGCCCTGGAGCAGGGCATCACCACCGGCACCGATGCCACGCACTTCAACCCCGCCGGCGTGTGCAACCGGGCCCAGATCGTCACCTTCCTCTACCGCGCCTTCGGTTCCCCCGCCGTCGACACCAATGATCTGCCCTTCACCGATGTGCCTGCGGACTCCTGGTGCGCTGCCCCCGTCGCCTGGGCTTTGGAGAACGACATCACCAAGGGCCTGTCCGACACCAGCTTCGGCCCCGAAGCCAACTGCATCCGGGCCCAGGTGGTCACCTTCCTCTACCGCGCCTACAACTGATCCCCACGCCCGCTGCCCCAGGCAGCGGGCTTTTGCGTCTCCGGTGATTTAAGGAAGTCTTAAGATTTCCCCCTCTTTCTTCTTAAGGGGGAATCGGGTATAATGGGCATCACAAGGAGATGATCCCATATGTACAACGTTCTGATCTGCGATGACCAGCCCGACATCGTCAACGCCTTGAAAATTTACCTGGCCCCCGAGGGCTACCGGCTCTTTGAAGCCGCCACCGGCGCCGAGGCTCTGCGCATCGTCAAAAGCAACGACATCCACCTGGTATTGCTGGATATCATGATGCCCCAGATGGACGGCATCACCGCCACCGCGAAGATCCGGGAATTTTCCAACGTGCCCATCATCCTGCTCACCGCCAAATCCGAGACGGAGGACAAGGTCCTGGGCCTGAACGTGGGGGCCGACGACTATGTGACCAAGCCCTTCGTCCCCGTGGAGGTCCTGGCCCGGGTCCGCAGCCATCTGCGCCGCTATGACCGGCTGGGGGCCAAGCCTGCTGAAAATTCCGGCATCATCACCATCGGCGGCATCTGTCTGGACGACAGCTCCAAGACCGTCACCGTCGACGGCGAGGAGGCCGGTCTGACCCCCATCGAGTACGACATCCTCAAGCTGCTCATGGAGCATCCCGGCAAGGTCTACTCCACCCGGGTGATCTACGAGACGGTCTGGCAGGAGAACCCCTACGGCAGCGAAAATGCCGTGGCGGTCCACATCCGCCACCTGCGGGAGAAGATCGAGATCAACCCCTCGGAGCCCAGGTACTTAAAGGTGGTCTGGGGCCGGGGCTACAAGATGGAGGGTGGAAAATGAAATACCGATATCACTGGCTGTTCAAGCTGCTGGCCCTGGTGCTGGCGGCCGTCTCCGGCGCAGCGGCCCTGATCGGCTGCTCCGGCCTGATCCTGGACGATCTGGGCTACTACGAGCGCAGCCGCCGGAGCCAGCTGTTCCGGCAGGTGGACGGCTTCTGCTACCATGCGGCCAACGCGGTCTTCGACAACTACGCCTGGCGTGACACCGGCATCGAGCCGAAGCTTTTTGAGCGGTTCTTCCGCTGGGGCGCGGATGTGGACGCGGTGGAGGAGCTGGAATACCCCTTCTATTACCAGATCCGCAACACCAAAAACAGCGAGCTGCTGGAAAACACCTGTCCCGCCGGTCTGGAATGGGACTGGAGCAACGGCGATACCTACGACGTCCGCCGGGGCTTCGTCACCGTGATGCCCAAGGCCGAATATTATCCAAGCTTTGACCAGTTTCAGGCCGCCGCGGGAGGCATGGTCTATGTGGATCTGACCGGTCAGGCCCTGCCGGGGCTGGGCGAGGGCGTCACCGACTATGAATACTACGTCGTCTCCGACGACGACAGCGTCAACCCGCAGAATGTTTCCACAGAGCTGTATCACCACGCCGACGCGGGCGGTGCGGACTACACCATCTACCGCATCGAGTACACCCATTACGACAGCTACCGGGTGACGGTCTACATGACCGCCGAACAGACGGCGGCGCTGATGACCGCCCCCATGGAGGAGGAATTCCTGCCGGAGCTGCTGCGGCATCATCCCAACGGAAAGGGCACCCTTGCGGCCTGGGGTCTGGCCGGACTGCTGGCTGCGCTGCTGTGGCTGGCTCTCACCGCCGGCAGGAGCCCGGAGCGGGAGGAGGTCAGGCCGGAGGGCCTGAACCGGCTCCCCCTGGACCTCTGGCTGGCCGCCGCGGCCATCGCCGGGGTGCTGTTGATCGCTCTGACCTCCATGGTCCTCGACCAGATTGTCTACAGCTCCGTCTGGAACTACTATAACGGGGTGAACCAGGAGAATTTCTTCTGGGATCTGGTGATGCTGGCCCTGTGCGGCATGGGCGCGGGCGGCGTGATTGCCCTGTTTACCATGGCCTGCGCCGCCCAGATGAAGCTGGGCAGCAGCTATTGGCTGAAGCACACCGCCGTGGGCCTTTGCTGGCGGTACGGCTGGAGCTTCGTCAGGCGGGCCTTCCGGTGGTGCCGGGATACGCTGAAAAAGGGCGTCCGGCGGGTTTCACGGGTGTGCAGGCAGTTTGCCGCCCTGCTGCCCCTTTCCTGGCAGTGGCTCATCGCCAGCGGCTGCGTGTGGCTGCTGATGCTCGTCTGCTGCATCGTGGGCCTCTCCCGCTGGGAGCCCTGGCTGATCCTTCTGGGCGTCGCCGTGACGGTGCTGCTGGTGCTGTACGGTGCCTACTGCTTCGGCGCTCTGCGGGATACCGCAAAAAAGATGTCCGAGGGCGCGCTGGAGGAGAAGATCGACGACCGGCTCCTCCTGGGCTGCTTCGGCGAATTCGCCGGGCACCTCAACGCCCTGGGCGACGCCTGTGTGGAGTCCGCCCGGCAGCAGATGAAGTCCGAGCGGATGAGGTCGGAGCTGATCACCAATGTCTCCCACGACATCAAGACCCCCCTGACCTCCATCATCAACTACGTCGACCTCCTGCAGAAGACAGGCGACGAGGGCGAGCGGCGGGAGTATCTGGAGGTCCTGGACCGCCAGAGCCAAAGGCTGAAAAAGCTCATCGAGGATCTGATGGAGATGAGCCGGGCGTCCTCGGCCAATGTTTCCGTGGAGATCACCCCCACCGACGTCACCGAGGCAGTGAACCAGGCCCTGGGCGAATTTGCCGACACCCTCCAGAGCTGCGGCCTGACGGTGCTGTGCAAGACTCCGCCTGAGCCTGTGCTGGCCCTGTGCGACGGCAAGCACCTGTGGCGGGTGCTGAGCAACGTTTTAAGCAATGTGGTCAAGTACGCCCTGCCCGGCACCCGGGTCTATGTGGATGTGACGGCCCGGGGCAGCCGGACGGAGATCTCCGTCAAGAACATCTCCGCGCAGATGCTGAACATCTCCGCGGACGAGCTGATGGAGCGCTTCGTCCGGGGCGACAGCTCCCGCAACACCGAGGGCAACGGCCTGGGACTGAACATCGCCAAGAGCCTGATGGAGCTGCAGGGCGGCCGTCTGGAGCTGGTGGTGGACGGCGACCTGTTCAAGGTGGTGCTGACCCTGAATACGGCATAACAAAATCGGGCGCGCTGCCATGGCAGCGCGCCCGATTTTGTTATGCCGTATTCAGGGTCAGCACCACCTTGAACAGGTCGCCGTCCACCAC
>JAFQSI010000057.1 GCA_017409645.1 Oscillospiraceae bacterium
CGTGGGCCTGGTGGAGATCCCCATGGGCACCACATTGCGGGAGCTGATCTACGACATCGGCGGCGGCATCCCCGACGGCAAGCAGTTCAAGGCCATCCAGACCGGCGGCCCCTCCGGCGGCTGTCTGACCGCAGCTGCCCTGGACGAGCCCATCGATTTCGACAACCTGGTGGCCAAGGGCTCCATGATGGGCTCCGGCGGTGCCATCGTCATGGACGAGGACAACTGCATGGTCGATGTGGCCAAGTTCTACATGGAGTTCATCTGCGACGAGAGCTGCGGCAAGTGTACCCCCTGTCGGATCGGCACCCGCCGTATGCTGGAGATCCTGACGAAGATCACCGAGGGCAAGGGCACTCTGGAGGATCTGGACAAGCTGGAGGAGATCGCCGATCTGATCAAGACCGGTTCCCTCTGCGCCCTGGGCCAGACCGCTGCCAACCCCGTCCTGTCCACCATGAAGCACTTCCGGGACGAGTATGTCGCCCATGTGGTGGACAAGAAGTGCCCCGCCAAGGTCTGCAAGAATCTGATGAGCTATGTCATCGACCGGGACAAGTGCATCGGCTGCGGTATGTGCGCCCGGGCCTGCCCCGCCGCCGCCATCACCAAGACCGACTACGTGGCCCCCGGCAAGAAGAAGCCCGCCCTGGCCATCGATCCGATGAAGTGCGTCAAGTGCGGCGCCTGTATCGCCACCTGTAAGTTCGGAGCCATCTCCAAGCAGTGATCCATAAATAAAGGGCCTGTTGCGTTTTGCAACAGGCCCTAATGCGTATAAAACTGTGCGACGATCAAAGCAACCGCAAGTCTGTCACCCTTCCGCGTCTGTGCGCGAGGTGGCAGACTTTTTTTGTTACAGGGGGAACACCGAATCGTGGAGGACCTCCCGCATGGGCTTGCAGCTGCCGCCGTTTTTTGCGGCCAGGATCTCCGCCATGATGGACACGGCGATCTCGGCGGGTCTTTGGCCGCCGATGTCCAGGCCGATGGGGGCGTGGATGCGCTCCAGGACTTCCTCTTGATAGCCGTTTTCCTTCAGTTTGGAGAACAGGGCGCGGATCTTCGGTCTGCCGCCCAGCATGCCCACATACCCCGGCTCCTTCGACAAGATCACATTCAGGATATCCCCGTCGGTCTTGTGGGAGAAGGAGCAGGCGATGTAGGCGGAGCCGGGGACGAAGTCCAGCTGCTCCAGCTCGTCGAAGCTGTTCAAAATGTGCAGCTCGTCCAGAGCGTCCAGAGCGTTGCCGAAGCCGGACACATCCCGCGCGTCGATGCCCACCACGTACCAGCCCAGGCTCTTCGCCAGGGGCAGCACCGCCTGGGCCACATGGCCGCAGCCGCAGAGGTACAGGTAGGGCAGCCGCTCCCCCGGCTCGATGAAGATGGTCATGTTGCCGCCGCAGACCATGCCCCGCTCTTTGATTTCCGGAGAGACGGCGGAGTAGGTCTTCAGCAGCGGTTCGCCGGTCTTCATGGCCTTCATGCAGTCGGCGATGGTCTGCTTTTCAACGGTACCGCCGCCGACGCTGCCGGTGATGGTGCCGTCGGCGAGGACCAGCATTTTCGCGCCGGCCTTGCGGGGGGTGTCACCCTCGGTTTGGACCACCGTGGCGGTGGCATAGAGCCGATTCTCCCGCTTGGCCTTCAGGAGCTGTTCATAGAATTCCATGGTGGTTCCTCCTCAGTCAAATTGGGGTGCAGCGCAGACCTCTCTGCCCAGGGAATCCTGGTAGAAGAGCTTCAGCTCGGTCCCATAGAGCTTGCTCAGCTCGCGCTCTTTCAGCACATCGGTGCTGAGTCCCGTGCTGAGAACGCCGCTGCGGTCCAGGATGGCCACCTGGTCCTGAAGAAGCAGGGCGTGGTCGGGGTTGTGGGTGGTCAGAATCACACCGTAGCCCTCCTCCTTCAGACTGCGGACCGTTTTCAGCACCTTGATCTGGTTGCCGTAGTCCAAATGGGCCGTCGGCTCATCCATCAGGATGAAGGCGGGGCGCTGGGCCAGGGCCCGGGCGATGGACACCTGCTGCCGCTCGCCGCCGGAGATCTGGCTGTAGGAACGATTCGCAAGATTTTCGATGCCCATGCGCCGGATGGCCTCCATGGCGATGTCGTAATGCTCCTGCTTCGGCCGGGACAGGGTACCCATATGGGGGGCGCAGCCGGTGACCACGTACTCCACTACGGAAAAATCGAAGCTGGGCACGATGATCTGGGGCACATAGCCGATGATCTTCGCCACCTCCCTCGGCGGCATTTTGCGGATGTTTTTGCCGTTTAAGTACACCGCGCCGCTGTCCAGGGGCACGAGATTGGCAAGGCAATTGAGGAAGGTGGTCTTGCCCGCGCCGTTGGGGCCGAGAATGGAGACGATCTCACCGCTGCGGAAGGTGAAGCTGATGTCCTTCAGGATCGTCCGCTCCCGGGTGTAGGAGTAGCAGATGCTTTCGCCGGTGATAACAGACTGATTTCTCATCACATCACCCTCGCTTTCTGCTTCCACAGGAGCCAGGCGTAGATGGGTGCGCCGATCAGGCCCGTCAGGATGGAGAGCGGCACCTCCAACGAGGTGACGGTCCGGGCGATGGTGTCCATCAGCAGC
Source organism: Oscillospiraceae bacterium (assembly GCA_017409645.1). Classification (GTDB taxonomy): domain Bacteria; phylum Bacillota; class Clostridia; order Oscillospirales; family Oscillospiraceae; genus Faecousia. The sequence continues at coordinate 2,606 of JAFQSI010000057.1, forward strand.
AGGAACAGTCCGCCCATGGCCATGGCGCAGGGGACCATCTTGGTGTTGTCGGAGCCGACGCACAGCCGCCCCAGATGGGGGATGATCAGGCCGATCCAGCCGATGGTGCCGCTGATGCTCACCGCCGAGGCCGTCAGCATACTCGACATGACGATGGTGATGCCCCGGAGCCACTTCAGATTCACGCCCAGGGTCCGGGCCTCATTCTCTCCGAAGGACAGAATATTCAGCTGCCAGCTCAGCAGCACCAGGATCACCGCGCAGACGATGAAAATGGGAGCCACATACACCAGCGTATCCATCTTCACGGACTGGACGGAGCCCATCTGCCAGTAGATGATGGAACTCAGCTCCGTGTCCTCCTCGGCGATGAATTTCAGCACGCCCAGGACGCTGCACATGAAGCCGCCGACGATGGTGCCGGACAGCACCAGCATCAGGTTGGAGTTGTTTTTCAGGAGCTTGGGGATGGCCGTGGACAGCAGCACGGAAGCCAGGCCGACGGCAAAGGCCAGCACCTGCCGGGTCAGAATGGAGCCGCCCAGCAAAATCGCCGTGGCTGCGCCCACGCTGGCACCGGAGGAGACGCCCAGGATGTCCGGAGACACCAGGGGATTTTTAAACACGCTCTGATACACCGCGCCGGACAGGCTCAGTGCCGCGCCGATGAAGATCGCGCCCAGGATCCGGGGGATGCGCAGCACGAAGATAACGTTTTCCATGGCGGTGGGCTTCTCCCCTGTCCCGTTCATCAGCTTCCGGGTATAGCTGCCGATGGCGGCGAAGGCGTCCCTGGGGTCAATGGAGTAGCGCCCGATGCAGAGCGCCACCAGGCTGGTGATGACGAGCAGCACGATCAGCGCCGTCATCACCAGGCGGTATTGTTTCTGAGAGGGCATGGCTTACTCCGCCAGACCCATCTGCTCGGCGGTGAAGGTCTGGCCGTAGACCAGCTCATACAGGCCGTTGACATCGGCGATCAGCTCGTCACGGCTGTACAGCTCGGGATGCAGGTTCCAGGCAGCCCAGGCAGCACCCAGACAGGCGCTGACGGTGGGGTAATCCCAGGGCTCCAGGGCGCTGGGGAAGGAATAGACGGCGCCGTTCTGGACGGCGGTGATGCTGGAGAACTCAGGGGCGTTCAGCACATCCTCCACGGTGTAGTCGGCGTAGGCGGGGACCCAGATGACGTCGGGGTTCCAACCCACCATCTCCTCGGCGGAGACGTCGGCGAACTCGCCCAGCACATCCACGCCGGAGACGGCGTTGACGGCACCGGCGGTGTCCATGATCTCGCTCTGGATCATGGCGCCGGTGGCCACGGAATACATGCTGGAGCTGCCCAGGAACATGACGGTGGGCTTCTCCTCCACGTCGGCGGTGCGCTCGGCGACCTTGCTGATGACGCCGTCGAAGTAGCCCAGCAGCTCAGCGGCCCGGTCCGTCTCACCCACCACGGTGCCCATCAGGTTGATGGCGTTGCGGATGGTGTCGAAGCTCTCGGTGGAGGACAGGATGACGATGGCGGGGATGCCCACATCGTTGAACTCCTCGACCATGTAGGCGAAGCGCTCGGGCAGGATGGCCAGGTCCGCGCCGGTGGTCAGGACCGTCTCATAGTTGACGTTCTTGCCCTTGCCGATCTGGATGACATCGTCCTTCAGCTCGGGATAGACGTAGGAATACAGCACATCGGCCATTTCCTTGTTGCCGAAGCCGGCGATGTACTTGCCGCCGCCGCCCAGGACAACCGCGGTGTTCATGGTGGGGTTGTGGGTGCCCACCAGACGGGAGGCGGGGCCCTCCAGGGTGACCTCGTTGCCCAGGATGTCGGTGACGGTGATGGACGTGTCGGCGGGGGCCGTCGTCTCAGGGGTGGACTCGACGGGCGCGGTGGTTTCTGCGGGGGCGGTGGTTTCTGCGGGCTTGGAGCCGCAGGCGGCCAGACTCAGCACCAGAGTCAGGGCCAGGAGCATTGCGATCAGCTTTTTCATGTTTTTTCCTCCAAAGTAAAAAATCAGGACGAGCCCCGCCAAAGACCAAGGAGCGCAGCTTCCTGCGCTTGTCGGCATTTGGAAAGAGGCTCGTCCACCGCTTTTCAAATCGTCCCCGGACACTGCCGGAGCCGTCACATATGAACAAATTATACCACGGCTGCTTGGAAATAACAACCATAAATCAAAAGGGTTACGTATAGCCTGAAGCTATGGATCAGATGTTTTCCTCCGCCCATGCCCGGGCCAGCCGCAGCCCCTCCGGGTCGAACTGGCTGCATTCATACAGCAACGTGTCCTCCCGGCTTCGCAGAAATTTCCGGAGCTGCTCTGCCCTGCGGACATATTCCTCCCCAAGGCCCAGCTTCCGGATCATTTTGCTGGCGGGGGCGGCCCCCTTCATCACGCCGATGACGGGAATGTCCCTTTCCAGCAGTCTTTTCAGCGCGTCCAGAAAGGCGTCGGACAACACCTCGAAGCCGCCGATCTCGTCGAGGATGACGAAGGGAGATTCCTCTGCCCGCTCCAGCAGCGCCACGCCCGTGGATTCAAAGACCTCCAGGTGCATCCGGTAGGGCTTATTCGAATAGTCGATGATGACCTGACCATCGCTTCCGTCGGGCCGGGTGAGCCAATAGGCCACGGCTCTGCCGGTGTCGTCCTTCTGGCGCACCGTCAGAAAGCCCCCGGCTCCGGGTAGCGCCTCGCCCAGGGCCTGACGGATGGCGGTGGATTTTCCGCAGCCCACCGCACCGGTCAAAAAGAGCTTTTTCATATCACTTGGCGCAGTCGGCGCTGCCCTCGGAGTAGAGCATATCCAGGCCGTGGGCCACGGGGTCGATGACCGCCAGGATGTTCTCGGCGGAGGCCTTCTTACTGCCGGGGAGGGTGATGATCAGGCTGCGTCTGCGGATGCCCGCCACGCTTCTGCTCAGGCAGCCCTTGGGGGTGATGCGCATGGACTCGGCCCGCATGGCCTCGGGGATGCCGGGGGTGGGCCGCTCGATGACCTCCATGGCCGCCTCGGGGGTGATGTCCCGGGGAGAGAAGCCGGTGCCGCCGGTGGTCAGCACCAGGGCGATGCCGAGTTCGTCGGCGCACTTGAGAAGCTCCGCCTTGATCATCTCCCGGTCATCGGGGATGATGGCGGTATAGGTGACCTCGAAGCCCTTCTCGGTCAGGATCCGGACCAGGTTGGGGCCGGAGGTATCCTCCCGCTGGCCCAGGTAGCCCTTGTCGGAAATGGTGATGACTGCTGCATTGTACATATTCAGTCTTCCTTTCTGAAATAATCGCCGTGGACGCCGCCGGTCTTGCTGAGCAGGCGGATGTCGGTGATGGTCATATCCTTCTGGACGGCCTTGCACATATCGTAGACCGTCAGCGCCGCGGTGGACACGGCGGTCAGGGCCTCCATCTCCACACCGGTCCGGCCGTCGCAGGAGACGGTGGCCTTGATCTCCACGGATTTTCTCCCTTCATCCAGAGAAAGCTCCAGGTTGATGCCGTCCATCAGGATCGGGTGGCACATGGGGATGATGTCGGGGGTGCGCTTGGCACCCATGACACCGGCGATCTGGGCCACGGTCAGCACGTCGCCCTTCTTCATGCCGCCGCTCTGGATCAGCGCAAAGGTCTTCTCGTTCACCAGGACCCGGCCTGCGGCAACGGCGACCCGCTGGGAGATGGGCTTCTCGCCCACATCCACCATCTTGGCCCGGCCCTGTTCGTTGAAATGGGTAAAGTCGGACATGGTGTTATCCTCCAATTTCATTCATGTTTCTGCCCGCCTGGGAGCGGTGCAGCGCATCCAAATCTCCATGCCAGGCAGGCTTGTTCCAGATGGCCTGCTCGAAAACTGCCTTCATGCCATCCCGGTCCAATCCACGGATGGAATACTCGTCCGGTGCGTGGAGGCAGGGCTTCAGCTTGCCGTCAGCGGTCAGCCGCAGACGGTTGCACTCGCCGCAGAAATGGGCGCTGATGGGGCTGATGAGGCCGATGTTGCCCTTTGCCCCCGGCAGCCGGTAGAGCTTTGCCACGCCGCCGTCATGTTCGACGGGTATTGCCTGGGGCAGCTTTTCCAGCACTTTGGAATAGGGAACATAGGCTTCCTGTCCGAATTCATCGTGATCCTGAATGGGCATCAGCTCAATAAAGCGCATATCCACAGGATACTCCATGGTCAGGTTTGCCAATGCCTCGATCTCGTCGTCATTGAAGCCGCCGATGAGTACCGCATTGATCTTGACTTTATCAAAGCCCGCTTCCATTGCAGCCTTCAGACCGGCCCGGAACTGCTCCAGCTTGCCAATGCGGGTAATGTAAGCATATTTCGCCCGGTCCAGTGTGTCAAGGCTCAGATTCACCCGGTTGACGCCTGCCCGGCGGAGTTCCCTGCCAAGCGCAGGCAGCAGGATCCCGTTGGTGGTGAGGCAGACCTCCTGAATTCCTTCCACCGCAGAAACCCGGCGGCAGATAGACAGAATGTTCTTTTTCACCAGAGGCTCGCCGCCGGTGAGCCGGATCTTGCGGATCCCAAGGGATGCCGCAACTTCCACAGCTGTGACCACCTCGTCCTCGTTCATCATCTCGTGGTGGGACCGTTTGCACACACCTTCTTCGGGCATACAGTACCGGCAGCGCAAGTTGCACTTGTCCGTAAGGGAGATCCGCAGATAGGTGATATCCCGGCCCATTTTATCGATCATAAGGCACCTCCCAATTTCTCTGTGGCGGCAATGCCAGCCTGTTTTCCCTCGTTTGCAACGGCTTCCACCATGGGGTGTACCGCGCAGCAGTTACCGCAGATGTGGAGCCAGTCCGGATTCCCCAAATGGGATACCAGTTCCCGTTCCGGGACCATTCCCGCGGCAATGAGCAGCGTTTTGCAGGGAAGACATTCGCCGCTTGCTGTTACACAGCCGGTGATATGGGGATATCCCCGAACCTCCCGGATGGTATCGCTGCACAGAAGGCGGATCGGATATTCCTCCAGGCAGCGCCGGTTCCGGGTCATACCGCCGCAGCTGTCCTTTTTCTCCACCAGGGTCACATCGATCCCGGCCTGGGCCAGCTGTCTTGCCATGATGAGTCCCAGATCGCCGCTGCCCAGGATCACCGCCGGTCCCTCCGGGACGAAGCCGTGGAGGTTCATCAGCTCCTGCATCTGTCCGGCGGTGTAGACGCCTTTTGGACGGGTCCCGGCGATGGGCAGGGCACCCATGGGGATCTCCCGGCAGCCCGTGGCCAGGATCAGCCGGGAAAAGCCAATTCTCTTCCGTCCGAATCCCCTGCCGGACAGCAGGGCCGTCCGATTTTCAGAAACGGACAGCACCGTGGTATTCAGCGCCAGGGTGATCTCTTCCGGGAAGTCCTGTAATAATTCTGCGGCATATTCGGTGCCGCTTTTGTCTTTGCCGAAGCCGTGGTGGGCACATTGCAGCAGGACGCCGCCCAGTTGGGGCCTGCTCTCTGCCAGAAGCACCCTCGCGCCCCCTGCGGCCTTGGCCGCAGCGATCCCTGCCACGCCGCCTCCGATGATGAGGATGTCATAATGCTCCATGACGATATTCCTCCAGCAGCTTTTCAATTTTCAGGGTGCATCTGCTCCCCTGGCACCGCCCCATGCCGGAGCCGACCCGGCGCTTCACCGCATCCACGGTCAGCGCGCCCCGGGCGATGGCCTCCCGGATCTGACCCTTCGTGACATTCCCGCAGCGGCAGACGATCTCGTACCAGTCGGGATCCTCCTTCATGGCGGGGATGGCCCTGCGGCGGGGATCAAAGGCCGGTGCCTTCTCCGCGTGCAGATACTCCGCGCATGTTTCCGCCGCGTAGCGGCCCAGCTCGTCGGCACAGGTCAGGCCCGGGGTCTTGATCCCGATGAAGCTCAGAAAATCCGGCGCGGGCGTTTCGATGCAGTAGTCCGGCAGGTTCTTGCCGTCGGCGCTCCGGGGATTGGGCCGGACCGCGCCGAAGGAGCGGATGGTCATCTCCAGCTCCAGCTCCGGCAGCAGCTGCGGGGCCAATGCATGGATCTTCTCCAGTCCCCCCGCCGAGACGGCCCAGGGCTGTCCCAGGGGCCGCGCGGGAGAATCCAGCAGCAGATTTCCCTCCACGCAGGGGACCACGGTGAGGCCCTTGCCGTTTTCCCGCTCCTGGAACAGGATATGCCGTGGCTTTCGCGCCCGGCTGTCCAGGACGATGTAGTCGCTGCCGTTGAGGATCAGTTCCACCGGGACCGGATGGACCATGGCCTGGACCCAGTCGGCGTACATTCCGGCGCAGTTGATGATGTATTTACAGCGGATGGGTTCCCGGTCCGTGTCGATCCGGTAGCCCTCCTCTTCCCTGGTGATGGCGGTCACGGCGGTGCCGAGCCAGGCCTCGCAGCCGTTTTGCAGGGCGTTTTCATAGGCCGCGATGCCCAGCTGCCAGGGATTGACCGTGCCGGTGGTGGAGGAATACAGCGCCGCGGTGACATTCTCCGAAAGCATCGGCTCCCGGGCTCTGGCCTCCTCGCCGGTCAGCAGCTCCAGTCCGGGCACGCCGTTGGCTCTGCCCTGCTCCAGCTTCTTCCGGAGGGTCTGCTCTCCTTTTTCTCCGAAGCTGACCATCATGCTGCCGCAGCGGTCGAAGGGCACCTCCAGCTCTGCGCAGAGCTTCTCCATATTGGCGTTGCCCCGGACGGTCATCTCCGCCTTCAGGCTTCCGGGCTTGTTGTCGTAGCCCGCGTAGACGATGGCGGAGTTGGCCTTCGAGATCTCCCGGCAGACGTCGTCCTCCTTCTCGATCAGGAGGGTGGAGATGCTCCACTGCCGCAGGTTCCGGGCGGTGAAGCAGCCCAAAATGCCGCCGCCAATGACGGCTGCGTCAACGTGCTTCATATCAGTTCAGCTCGATGAGCTCGCCGGGATCATCCACGGTATAGCCACCCAGGGAGAGGATCTTCTCCTTAAACGCATCGCTCTTCAGTGTGGCGATGAGCTGCCGGACCATCGGGGTTTCCCAGGCGTGGTCGGGGATAATGAGGTCATATTCCTCGATGCAGATGGGGATAAAGTCCAGGTCATAGAGCTTGGCGGCAGAGTAGATGCCCATACCCGCGTCGGCGCTGCCGCTGACGATCTGGGCGGCAACGGAGGTATGGGTCAGCTCCTCGCGATCATAGCCGTAGACGGCAGCCGCGTCCACATGCTCCTGTTTGCACAGGTAATCGGTGAGGATCCGGGTGCCGGAGCCCTTCTGGCGGTTGACATAACGAACACCGGGCTTGGCGATGTCCGCGAATTTCTGAATGTTCAGGGGATTCCCCTTGGCCACCATCATACCCTGCTGGCGGCCCACGCAGCGGACGAGCTTCACGCCGCCCCTGGGGAAATATTTCTTCATAAAGGAGATGTTGTACACGCCGTTTTCGGTGTTGAGCAGGTGGCAGCCCGCCGCGTGGGCCTCGCCCCGGCGGATGGCCATGATGCCGCCCATGGAACCCACATGGGAGGAACTCATGTAAACATCATTATTTTCCACATGGAGCATATCCCCCAGCTCGTCGAGCAGCGGGTCATGGCTGCCGATGACCACCAGGGTCTTCTCCAGCTTCTCCGCAGGACTGAGCAGGCGCACCTGCACCTCGGCACCGGCCTCGTAGCCCTCCAGGCCCTGGGGGACCTCCAGGATGCCGTCGGCCTTCATGAAGGAGGAGACCACGCCGCTGCCCCGGCTCAGGGGGGATGCCATCAGCTTGTCGCCCACGTAGCCCATGCGGACCCGGACGAACTCCTGGTACTTCAGGCCGGAGACTACGGGACGGGTCAAAATGGCCTTGGCGTACTGCCGTGGAGCAGCGGGAGCCTTCAGCCAGTGGTCGATCAGGGGCCGCAACAGCTCCTCGATGACGATGATGCCGGAGACGGGATAGCCGGGGACGCCCAGGATGGGGGTTTCTCCCCTGCAGCCCAGAATAGCGGGCTTGCCGGGCTTCATGGCGATGCCGTGATACAGCACCTGGCCCAGCTCCCGGATCACCTTCACGGAGAAATCCTCCCGGCCCGCGGAGGAGCCGGCGTTGAGGATCACCAGGTCGCACTCGTCGGCGGCCTGGGCCACGGTGGCCTTGATCCGGTCGAAAATGTCGGGGACGATGGGGTACACCTTCGCCTCCGCGCCCCACTGGCGGACCATGGCGGAGAAGATGGAGCCGTTGAACTCCAGGATATCGCCGGGCTTGGGGTCGGTACAGGGGGGAATGATCTCGTCGCCGGTGGGGATGATGCCCACGACCGGCTTGCGGATGACCTCCACCTCCAGCACGCCGCCGGCGATCATGGCACCGATGGCGGCGGGGGCGATGGTCATGTGGCTGGGCAGGATCATTTCGCCCGCGCAGATGTCCTCGCCGATCTGGCGGATGTGCTGCCAGGGGGCGGCGGCTGCGTGGATGGTGATGGTGCCGTCGCCATTCTTCACGATGTCCTCCACCATGATGACCGCGTCGCAGCCCTCGGGGATGGGGTCGCCGGTGTCCAGGACGATGTACTGGTCGGCGTTCAGGGTAACGGGAGTCGTCTCGGTGGCGCCGAAGGTGTCCTTGGCGTTGACCGCCACGCCGTCCATGGCGCTGGCGGCGTAGTGGGGGGCGCAGATGTGGGCGTAGACCGCGTGGGCCGTCACTCTTCCGCAGGCATCCCACACGGGGATGACCTCGGTCTTCGGCGCGAAGCCGTTTGCCGTCAGCAGCTTCAGGTAATCCTCCCTGGCCTTGTCCAGGGGTACATTGGTCAGATATTCAAATCCCATGATTCATTCTCCTGTATACACTTGAATTTCGGCTCCCTGAGGCAGGCCCTCGCAGTCCCGGTCGATGACGAAGTAGCCGTCGGCTCCCGCCAGGGTGGTGATCAGGCCGGACTTTCCCCGGATGGGGGTAGCCCAAAGCTCGCCCGCCCGCCGCTCCAGACGGCAGCAGTGGACCTGGGCCCGTCCGTGGTTGGCGCTGACGCTCTCGGTGATCCGGGCGGGGACGGAGTAGCTTTCCAGCTGTTTTCCGCTGAGTCTGGCCAGCAGGGGCAGGATGAAGAGCTTTGTGATGAAGTAGGCGGCCACCGGATGTCCGGGCAGGCCGACCAGGGGCTTCTGCCCCGTTTTTCCCAGGATGGTGGGCTTGCCGGGCTTGATGGCGATGCCGTGGAGCAGCAGGCTGCCCATGGACTCGATGATCCGGCAGGCGGCGTCCTTGACGCCCACGCTGGAGCCGCCGGAGAGCAGCACCGCGTCGCACTCAGCAACGGCTTTATGGACCTTTTCGGAAAGCAGCGCCTCGTCGTCGATGACGATGCCGTAGTTGATGACATTCGCTCCAAAGCCTGTCAGCATAGCCTGAAGCATGGGGCTGTTCACATCCCGGACCTGTCCGGCAGAGGGCTTTTCGGAGGGCTCGACCAGCTCGTCGCCGGTGGAAATGACGCCCACGGTCAGTTTTTTGACTACGGGAACCTCCACCCGTCCGATGGCGGCCAAAGCGCCGATGTCCTGGGAAGACAGGACCCGGCCCTTTTTCAGAATCACCTTGCCGGGGTACACATCGTCGCCCCGGAAGATCATGTTCTGTCCCGGTGCGGCGGATTTGCTGACGCCGATGGTGCCGTCGCCGTAGTCCTCGGTGTATTCGATCATGACCACGCTGTCGGCTCCCTTGGGCACCGCGCCGCCGGTGGGGACCGCCACACATTCCTCGGGATTCAACGCAAATTCCGCGCCCTCGCCCATGAGGACCTCCCCCTGCAAAGGGAGGATCGCGGGGATGGCATCGGTGCAGCCGAAGGTGTCCTTCGCCCGGACGGCGTAGCCGTCCACGGTGGACCGGTCAAAATCCGGGACATATTCCTCTGCGGCGATATCCTCCGCCAGGGTCCGGCCCAGGGCGGCGGACAGCTGTACCAGCTCCGGCTGTCCCGCAAAATCAAATTCTTCTTCGATCAGAGCCAGAACCTCTTCCGGCGTTTTTACGTGCAGCATTTCAAACCTCCGTAATGATTTTTCCTAAATCACGGTAATCATTGCCCGAAAAATGGGCGATCTCCTTGCGGAATTCCGGCATGTTCAGAACCTTCAGCAGCTTCTGGACCGGCTGCGTCTCCAGCATTTCCTTTTTGATGACAAAG
>JAFQSI010000058.1 GCA_017409645.1 Oscillospiraceae bacterium
CCTCTGCGGCCTCGACGGCGGCCATGGCGGATTCTGCCGCCTCGTCCATGTCCGGCCGGACGTACTCCATATCCTCGAATTTCACCACGCCGGAAAAGCCCAGGGCGTTCTTCGCCCCGCCGCAGCCGCACAGCAGCAGCCCGCAGCACAGCACCAGCGCCAGCAGTCGTCTCATGGTCATCCCCCATTTCTATTTGATCGCTTATCGGCTGCGCAGCAACGCTGTCCGCTCAAAAAAGACTCTGTAGGGCGGGGGCATGCCCCCGCCGAGCAGGTATCATTCCCTGCCCAGCCTGATATGGAAGGAAACGTTTCCTTCCAGAATGCAGGCTTTATTGGGATCGGATCCTCTTTTCGGACGAAAAACGCTTGGGATCGTGCCTCTGATCCAGACGGGACTTGATGCGGGCTGGTCGGCGAGGGCATGCCCTCGCCCTACAGATCCTTTCTTAAGTCAACCGCGCTGCTGACGCAAGCCGATAAGCATGTTTTTCTTAGAGAATATCACATTTTTCGGCAGCATGCAATCGATGTTTCCCGGATTCTCCATTTGACAACGGTCCCGCCGGAGGATATACTGTAGCCAAGGAGGGATGGTCATGGAATTTTCGGAATATTTCCCCATCTGGAACAAGCTCACCCCCGCCCAGCAGGAGCGGCTGGCGTCCGTCACGGACCTGCAAAGGATCCCGAAGGGCACCATCGTCCACGACGGCAGCCCGGAATGCAAGGGCATGGTGGTGGTCAAAAGCGGCCAGCTGCGGGCCTACCTGCTCAGCGACGAGGGCCGGGAGATCACCATCACCCGGTTCTTCGAGATGGATATCTGCCTGTTCTCCGCCTCCTGCGTCATGCCCAACATGATGTTCGACGTCTTCATCGAGGCGGAGAAGGACACGGAGATGTGGGTCATCCCCGCCTGCCTGTACCAGAATCTCATGGACGAGAGCCTGCCGCTGAGTACCTACTCCCGGGATTTGATCACCAATCACTTCTCCGAGGTCATGTGGCTCATGGAGCAGATCATGTGGCGCAGCTTCGACAAGCGGCTGGCCTCCTTCCTGGTGGAGGAAGCCCGGATCGAGGAGACGGACAGCCTGAAGATCACCCACGAGAAGATCGCCGCCCACATGGGCACCGCCCGGGAGGTGGTCACCCGGATGCTGCGCTACTTCCAGAGCGACGGCATGGTCAAGCTCACCCGCGGCACCGTGATCCTGAGGGACCGGAAGGCCCTGGAAAAACTGAGCAATGGATAAAAAAAGCTGCTGCGGCAACACCGCAGCAGCTTTTTACTCTGTCGAAGAACCCATAAAACGCGCAAAGCGCCTTGGCTCTCCCCTTGGGGGTAAGCGAAGCGCAGTCGCGGTAGTGAATGACAGCCCGGTGGGCTGTCAGAGCCGCGACCGGGCCGCCCGCAGGCGGCTGTCACGCGTCAGCGTGACTGAGAGGGTTATCGAATATTTGCAAAGCAAATATTCGATTTTCCCCGATTTTCACAGAAAATCGGGAGGCCCTCTCCGACCTCGCTGCGCTCGGCCACCTCTCCCAGAGGGAGAGGCAAGTGACTTTTGTCACACCAGATATTTCCCGACCACGGGGATCCGGGCCAGCAGGGCGGCGAGGGCCGCGGAGATGGTGAAGACCACCACCGACACCACCGGCACCGCGATGATCGGATCGAAGGCCAGCACATGGAAGCCCCACCGCTGCAGCACCTCCGTGACCAG
>JAFQSI010000007.1 GCA_017409645.1 Oscillospiraceae bacterium
CAGCACATAGCCGTTCTCCGGATCGTGGGTAAGCTTCGCCATGCCCAGCTTCTCGAATTTCCAGGCCCTCGGCAGCGAGTAGACCTCCACCTCATCCTCGAAGCGGTATTCGCCCCGCTCGATCTCGGCCCGCACGTTGGCTCTCTGCCACTCGTACCAGTCGGGGATGTGCGGGAATTCCGTTTCGCCCTCCTTTGCGTGGAGGACGCCCAGCTCGTCCATCTCCCAGCGCTTGCCGCATTCCCGGCAGAAGATCGCGGTGCCCTCCGACCCCATGCGATGCTCCTTTCCGCACTTGGGGCACTGATAGAGGATCTTGTGCAGTCCCTCGGCCCGGTAAGGCTCGGTGATCCGGATCCCCTGCTCCCTCTGCCACTTGTATTCGTCGTACTCCATGGCCTTTCGGATGGCGGCGTTGATCTCATCGGCGGTCATGGCCTCCACCTGCTCGGCGGTGAGGATCTGGGTCATGGTGGTGTACAGGGGGCATTTTCTGGGCTTGCGGTAGTTCCAGAAGGGGGTGTGCAGATAGTTGCCGTGGTGCAGCAGGACCACCACCGGGACCTTGTTCTGCTTGACCAGCTTGCCCAGGGAGTCGGGCAGGATGGCGGTGGTGCCCACGGGGGAATACCGCGCCTCGGGGTACATGCACAGCACATCGCCCTTTTCCCGCAGCACATGCCGAATGGCCTTCACCAGATGCAGGTCCGTGGTGAACTTGCGCTTGCAGATGCAGCCGATCCACTCCATCAGGAAGGGGCGGCGGTAGTAGCCGTCGATGGTGGCCACATTGTTGACCCGGTGTGGGAAGGTGGCGATGGCGCTCAGCTCAAAGTCGATGAAGTACATATGGTTGCTCAGCAGCATATAGGGCGGCTTCAGGCCCTCCATGTTGATCTTTTCGATCCTGTAATCCTTGCCGATCAGCGCAGCCTTCGAAAGCGCCGCCATCAGGCCCGTGAAAATCAGGGGCTGCCGGATGGGCAGCTTCGCCGTATTGTAATATTTGGGATTTTTGTAGTTGACCTCCATGGAAAAAATCCTCTCTTTCTCCGTATTTTTCGCTCTTTTCCAACACTATTATACGATATGTCGGATGACTGCGCAAGAGGAAGTTGGTGGGACTGGATTTTTTGCCGGGGATGTGATACAGTTATGATATCTCAGAAAAGGGGGAGCCGCCATGAAGATCCTCGACACCCAGAGCTATCTCGACGCCGTCTGCGACCTTCTGCGCGAGGGCCACACCCACGTTAGCGTCACCGTGGCGGGCACCAGCATGACCCCCTTCTTTGACCCCGGCGACACCGTCTTCCTGGACCTGCCCCAGCGGCCCATTGAGGTGGGCGATGTGATCCTCTTCCGGCGGTTCGGTGAAAAATATGTCCTGCACCGGGTGGTGGGCATCTTCCCCGACGGCTCCCTGGAGCTGCTGGGCGACGCCCAGATCCGCTCCGAGCGGGTGCTGTCAGACCAGGTCTGCGCCGTCGTCACTGCCATCCGCCGGGGCGGGAAGCTCCTGGACGCAAATTCCCTGCGCTGGCGCTTCTTCCGGGGCCCCTGGCGGCACATCCGCAGGCTCCGGCCCTATGTCAACCGGATCCGAAACCAGTTCCGCCGATAACAGGCAGCCTGCGTCACGCGGGCTGCCTTTGCCTTTTCTCTGGAGATCCGCAAATAAAAAACGCCTTTTCCCGGTTTGATTCGGCAAAAGGCGTATAAATACGGTAGCATTCCCGGCACATCCGTGCTATAATGGGCACCTGGGCTCAGTTCTGGTGCCGGACCTCCCGGACCGGGCGGCCCCTGCTGATCCTTGCGGGGTTGTCCTCCAGCAGGATCTTGGTGTATTCCCGGCCCAGATGCTCCCTGGCCCACTGCCGCACGGGGCCCATGTCCGTGGTGCGGACCTCGGGCGTGTGGGCATCGCTGGCGATCACATGGGCTGTGCCCCGGTAGAGCAGCCGCAGCGCCGTATCCTCGGCCCGGCGGCCGAAGGCCCCCAGGACGCTGCCCTTGTTGATCTGCAGCACGATCCCCCGGGCAAACCAGCTCCGGGCCAGCCCCGGATCCCGCTGGACTGCGCCGTAGCGCTCCGGATGGGCCACCACCGGCATATAGCCGCACCGGCGCAGCTCCTGCAATGTGGCATCCATGAATTCCCAGGATGCATCAAAATAAAACTCCGTCAGAACGTACCGGCTGTTGCCCAGCGTCGGCAGCTGTCCCATCCGGGCCAGCTCCATCGTCTCGGGCACGCACAGCACCTCCATCCCGGGGAGCAGCTCCAGCTCCAGCCTTTCCCGCTTGATGCTGCTCTCGAGCCGCTTGAACTGATGCACGATATAGCTCACCGATTCCAGATGCTCCGGCTTTCCCTGGAAGTGGGGCGTGGCGATGATGCGCCTGACGCCGCTTTTGACCGCCAGCCGGGCCATCTCCATGGCCGCATCCAGATCCCAGGCTCCGTCGTCCACCTCCGGCACGATATGACAGTGGATGTCGACCATCCGTCCTCACTTCCTTTCCCTTCGGTTTTTTGATTATACCACAAGCGTCCCCGTTCGCCAACTGTCTTTTTTTGTTCCGCCCCATTTTTGTAAAGGAGTCCCCATGCAAAACGCAAGCACACCCGTCGAAAGCATCCGGCAGATGCTTCGCCGCGTCCTCCGGGACGGCAATATGCGGCAGATCCTCTCCAACTGGAAATGGATCCTGTCCTTCACCCGCCGTCACTGGATCGGTGTGGTGATCCTGACGCTGTTCGGCGTGATCTCCAGCTCCCTGAATCTGGCCGCCGCCGTCATCACGAAAAATCTGATCGCCAGCATCATCTCCCTGGATATGGACCGGCTGCTGCCCATGACGGTGCTGATGATCCTCAGCGCCGCGATGAGCGTCCTGTTCCAGTCCATCAGCTCCCGCTACTCTGCCCGCCTCAGCACCGCCATGCACCAGCATATCCAGAAGTATACCTTCGACCGACTGGTCCACGGCGACTGGATGTCCGTCCGGCGCTATTCCTCCGGCGATCTTCTGAATCGCTTCGGCACCGACATCGGCAACATCGCCGGCTGCGCCATGACCTTCCTGCCCAATGTGATCGTGCAGCTGTTCACGGTCCTCATCACCCTGGGCGCGATATTGTTCTACGATCCCATCATGGCGCTGATCTGTCTGATCAGCACGCCGGTGCTGTTTCTGGCCTCCAGAAGCCTGCTGCGCCGCCAGCACACCTATAACCGCAAGCTCCGGGAGGTCAGCTCCGGCATGATGTCCTTCCAGTCCGAAACCTTCCGCAACATCGACACCCTGAAGGGCTTCGGCATCGAGGACGCCGTCAGCGGCCAGCTGGACGACTGGCAGGACCGGAACCGGGACATGATCCTGGAACACAACAGCTTCACCATCCGCACCGGTGCCCTGCTGACCACCCTGTCGACCCTGGTCCAGTACACCGCCATCGCCTACTGCATCTGGCGGCTGTGGCAGGGGCAGATGATCCTGGATACCATGACCTTCTTCCTCCAGCAGCGGGGCACCCTGCAGGGCGCCTTCTCCGGCCTGGTCAACCAGATCCCCCGGCTCCTGGGCGGCTCCGTGGCCGCCGAACGGATCCGGGAGCTGTCGGATCTGCCCCAGGACCCCCAGCCCACCGACGAGATCCCCACGCCCTGGTGCCATATCCGCCTGGACCATGTCTGCGCCGCCTATGAGGACGGCGTCCGGGTCCTGGAGGACATCTCCCTGACCGCCGGCCCCGGCGAGATCATCGCCCTTGTGGGCCCCTCCGGCGAGGGCAAGACCACCCTCCTGCGGCTGCTGCTGGGCCTGATGCAGCCCACCGGCGGCGTCATGGAGCTTCGCGACGCCCGGGGCACCGTCCACACCCTGGGTTCCCAGACCCGGCGCTACTTCTCCTATGTCCCCCAGGGAAACACCCTGCTGGCGGGCACCATCGCGGAAAATCTCCGTCTGGTCAATCCAAATGCCAGCGACGAGGAGATCATCGCCGCCCTGGAGGGTGCCTGTGCCTGGGATTTTGTCTCCCAGATGCCCGGCACCATCCACGCCCAGCTGGGCGAGGGCGGCATGGGCCTTTCCGAGGGCCAGGCCCAGCGCATCGCCATCGCCCGGGCCCTGATGCGCAAGGCCCCCGCCATGCTCCTCGACGAGATCACCTCCGCCCTGGACATGGACACGGAGCAGAAGGTGCTGCACTATCTGATGAACCTGGGCGTCACCTGCATCGTCTCCACCCACCGGCCCTCGGTGCTGTCCATGTGTACCCGGGCCTACCGGATCGAGGACGGGCATATCGCCCAGCTCACCGACGAGGAGATCCGGACCCTGACGGAAGCCATGTAATACACCCGCCGCCGGTTCAGAAGAACCGGCGGCTTTTCTGCAAAAGAGGACACCCTCACGGGTGTCCTCTCGTTTTATGGGGAAAAATGCTTAGCGGTCAGCCTTGTAGATGCCGGTGCCCAGGTTGCCGTAGGTTTCGGGCAGCTGGGGAGCGGGCAGACCGTCAATGACCTCGGCAGAGGTGATGGTGGCGATGATGTTGCCGAAGCCGGTGTCGCCCAGATCGTACAGGGAGTCGGGGGTGGTGATCTCCACCCGGTTCCAGTTCTCATCCCAGCCGTATTCGCCGGTGGGGATGCCCTGAACGTACAGGTACAGCTCATTGGTGGTGCCCTCGTGCCAGTAGTCGTACAGGGACAGGAAGAACATGGGCTCGCCGTACTCGCTCTCGCCGGCATAATAGATGTCGGAGAAGTGGTAGGTGATCCGGGGCATGGTGCCGTTCAGGTACATATCGGTCAGGGGAGTCTCCTGGATCTTGCGGATCACGAAGACGCTGTGGACGCCGCCGGAAACCTCCAGAGCCATGACGCCCTTGTTGTCGCCGGAGATCATGCTGCTGCCGTCGGCACTGACATAGAAGCTGTTGCCGTACTCGTCGGAGACATGGCTCATCCGCCGGACCTCATCGATGTACCAGAGTCTGCCCACGTTGTCCAGGATCACATGGGTGGTCGCGGGGGTGTAGTTGGACTCGCCGCAGAAATTGCCCAGGTAATCGTTGGAGGTGTAGTAGCTCTTGCCCGCGGTGTTGTCGATGGCGGTGATGCCGCAGAAGACCACGTCGACAATGGAGCCCTGATTCGTCTCGCCGGTGTTGTAGCCCTTGTCGGAGGCGCGCAGATGCTCGGACATGTCGAACTTGTGATAGGTGTACTGGTAGATGGAGTCGTCGTAGCTCTTGCCCATGTCCTCGTACATCTTCTCGTCCATCTTCAGGTCGGCGTAGAAGTAGAAGTTCATGACGGCAGCAAACTCGTCGGTGGCCTCGGAGTAGTCGAAGCTGAACATCATATCGCCGTCGATGGGATAGTGCAGGTTCTTGACCACGCCGGTGGCCTTGTCGATCTCGTAGATCATGCCCGCGTTGCCGAACTCACAGGCCCAGATGGAATCCCGGGCCTCGATGGCAGCGCCGATGTTCAGGCCGAAGCCCTGGAACTGCTCCGGTGCGGTGATGAAGGTGCCGGGGTTGAAGG
>JAFQSI010000059.1 GCA_017409645.1 Oscillospiraceae bacterium
AAGTTGCCCATGTTGATGGCCAGGGACACATAGCCGGTGGGGTTGCCGTTCTCATTGGCGCCCAGGATCACGGCGGGCTTGCCGGAATCCACATAGGAGTAGGTGGGAACCACGGGCAGGACCAGCTCCTGGTCCAGGAACTTGACAGTGACCAGGTCGGCCCAGGCCAGACCCAGGTCCTCGGTGAAGTTCTCGGCGGCGCAGTCGGTGTAGACGTTGCCGTACTTGGTCATCCAGAGGTTGTTCTCCAGACCGCCGATGACGATCTCGCCGTCCCAGGCAGTCTCACCGGCGGTGACCGCAATGCGGCCGGAGCCGGCGGTGGTGGAGTAGTCAGCGCCGTAGGTGGGGTACTTGGTGTTCAGGGGGGAGTTGGTGCCCTTGACGGTGGTGTTTTCGAAGGCCTGGACGTAGTTTGCCAGGACCATGTAGTCCTCCATGACGTAATCGAGGACGTTGACAGCGCCGCTGAACATGGCGAAGCCGTCACCCAGGTCGCGCAGGGTGTAGTTGTAGCCTGCCAGGTTGTACTGGGCGGTCAGGTCGATGGGCTCGTAAGCGCCGGTGGTCTTGTTGAAGACCTGGACATTCTTGACCCGGTACTCGCCGGTGGGGCCGCCGATCCAGACGCCCTTGTCGTCGGCCTGGACGGTGGAGACCACGGAGCCGTCCACATCATACTTCAGACCGGCCACATGCAGGAAGCCGCCCACCTCGACCTCGGGGGTCTGACGGGCGCCCCACTCCAGTGCGTCGACGATCTGCTGACCGGTGACGGTCTGCAGGCAGGCCACGTTGCCGAAGGTGTGGATCTCCTTCATGGTCTTGTAGCTCAGCTCGCCAGTGATGGCCTTGTTGCGGACGCCGCCGCCGTTCATGATGGCCACATCCACATCCATGTCCATATTGTCGAACAGGTAGTACAGGGCGTCGGCGCAGAAGTCGCCGGTGTTCGTCTCGTACTTGCGGACGATGCGGTTGCCGTCGGCATCGTAGTTGTCGAAGGTGATCTCGGCGGTGCCGATGATCTGGCCCAGCTGGGTGTCGATCTCGGTCATCCACTCGTCCTTGATGGCCTTGACGGATGCGTCGGAGCCGGTCCACTCGGTGAGCAGCTCGGTCTTCAGGGAGCCGTCAGCGGCGATGGTCAGCTTGCCGATGGCGCCGAAGTACTCGCCGGTCTGGGTCAGGATGACGGAGTCGCCGTTCTTGTCGGCGACCTCCTTCATGGCGACGGTGGAATGGCTGTGACCGTCGATGAAGGCATCCAGGCCCTGAGTGTTGGCGATGACCTCCTCGGAGGTCCAGGGCTGGGAGGCCTTGTCGTCGCCCAGGTGGCCCAGGGCGATGACGATGTCGGCCTCCTGGGAGGCCTCGTCGATGGCAGTCTGGACAGCGGCGTACAGAGCCTGGCCGTCCTCACCGCCGGCGATGCCGTAAATGTACTCGCCCTTCTCATTCTGGAAGTAGGCGGGGGTGGACTTGGTGAAGGACTCGGGGGTGGTGATGCCGATGAAGGCGATCTTCTTGCCGCCCACCTCAAAGACCTTGTAGGCATCCAGCACGCTCTCGCCGACCACACCATTTTCCTCATGGTAGAAGTTGCAGGAGACGTAGGGGAACTCGGCCCACTCATCGGTGACGCGGATGCGGCCCTCCATGCCGTAGTCGAACTCGTGGTTGCCCAGAGTGGCCAGGTCATAGCCGGCGGCGTTCATCAGGTCGATGATGGTCTTGCCCTTGTCCATGGAACCGTAGGCGGTGCCCTGGATGGCGTCACCGGCGTCCACCAGCAGGACACCGGCAGCCTGGGCTGCGGTCTGGGACTTCAGGTCGGCCAGGTTGTCATAGGACAGCCCGCCGTCGATGTAGGTGTGGACGTCGTTGGTGTAGTACACCACGATGTCGTCTGCCTTTGCAAGCGCGGGTGCTTCCTCTGCACGGACCGTGGGGAACAGACCCAGGACCATGACGAAGCTCAGCACCAGAGCCAGCATTCTCATGCTTTTTTTCATCTTCGTTACTCCTTTGCATTAAATTAGCCCCGCCCATCCGGGCAGGGCTGCGCATTTTCATTATAACATCCGGGATTCCCGGTGCAAATTGTGTCTTTGCACGAAGATAAGTTGGAAAAATTGTATGTTGTCACAAAGAAAGGGCCTGCGGCAAAATGCAGCAGGCCCTTGGGTCACATCATTCTCTGTTTTTCGCTTCCATGGCTCCGGTGCCGCCCTCGACCACGCCGTCGCTGGACAGCACAGCACGGATGGTGCCCAGGAAGCACCTGACATCAAAGGAGAAGCTGAGGTTCTGCACATACTCGCCGTCGAACCGGGCCTTGACCTCGATGGGCAGTTCGTCCCGGCCGTTGATCTGGGCCCAGCCCGTCAGACCCGGGCGGACGTCGTTGGCGCCGTAGCGGTCCCGCTCGGCGATCAGGTCATACTGGTTCCACAGAGCCGGACGGGGACCGATGACAGCCATGTTGCCCGCGAGGATGTTGAACAGCTGGGGCAGCTCGTCCAGGGAGGTCTTGCGCAGGAACCGGCCCACCCGGGTGATGTACTGCTGGGGATCGGCCAGCAGGTGCGTGGGCATATCCTTGGGGGTGTCGGTGCGCATGGTGCGGAATTTCAGGATATGGAAATGGCTCTTGCCCCTGCCGACCCGCTTCTGCCTGAACAGCACGGGGCCGGGGGAGTCCAGCTTGATGGCGATGCTCAGCAGCACGAAGAGCCAGCTCAGAAGCAGGATCCCCGCCAGGGACAGCACGACCGCCAGGATTCGTTTGATGGTGTTTCGATACATACCCGGAACCTCTTGCAGGAAAAAATCGTTCAGAATGTATTATAGTATTTTTTGGCGGAATTGTAAATATCAACTCCTCAAAAGAAATTCACAAAAAAACGGGATTTCCTAGTAAAAAACTGGACAATTTGAAGAAATCAGCGCTTTTCCACACCCCGTCTCCGGTGGGGATCCGGCGCGGTGCCCAGAAAATAGTCCGCCGAGATGTTGTAGAGCCGGCACAGCGTCACAAGATGGCGGATGGGCAGCTCGTTGGCGCCCCGCTCGTAGCGGGCGTACATGGTCTGGGAGGTGCCCAGGATCTGGGCCACCTGGGTCTGGGTCAGGTCGTTGTCCTCCCGGAGCCCGCGAAGCTTCTGCTGGATGGTCTGCATAGGTCACACCTCGGATGAAGAGATATCCTAAGTGTAGCAAAGTACAGAATTTTACTATAAAATTAGTAAATAACTTTACTGAAAAATCCTGTATTTACGACAAAATCCGACCAACAGAAAGGTGGGCCTGCTGCGTCATGCAGCAGGCCCTGATGGGATTTATGCGAAGGTGCGGTAGAGGAAGGTGACGATCTGGGCCCGGTTGCAGATACCGGCCGCGCCGAATTCCGTGTCGGAGATGCCGTTGGTGATGCCCTTCTCCACGGCCCAGAGGACGGCCTCGAAGTGGAATTCACCAGCCTTCACATCGGTGAAGGGAGAACGGGCACGGAAGGGGGTGGGGCAGCCCTTGCTGCGCCAGAGGAAGGTGACTACCTGGGCCCGGTTGCAGGGGACGCCGGGACCGAAGTGGGTGGCGTCCAGACCCACAGTGATGCCGTTTTCCACAGCCCAGAGGACGGCCTTGTAGAAGAAATCCTTCTCCTTCACATCGGTGAAGGGGTTATTGGCTGAGGTGGGTTCGGGGGAACCGGCGGCGCGCCAGAGGAAGGTGACCACCTGAGCCCGGATGCAGGATTCGCCGGGGCCGAAGGTGGTGGGGGAGGGTCCCATGGTGATGCCGTTTTCGGCCGCCCAGGCC
>JAFQSI010000060.1 GCA_017409645.1 Oscillospiraceae bacterium
AGGCTGAGCAGTTCGCCGCCGAGGACAAGGCCCGCAAGGACGAGGTCGACACCCACAACATGGCCGACCAGATGATCTACCAGACCGAGAAGACCCTGAAGGATCTCGAGGGCAAGATCGACGCTTCCGACAAGGCCAACATCGAGTCCAAGCTCGAGGAGCTGAAGAACGTGGCCAAGGGCAACGACATCCAGGCCATCAAGAACGCCACCGAGGCTCTGCAGCAGGCCTTCTACGCCGCTTCCGAGAAGATGTACCAGCAGGCGAACCCCCAGGGCGGTGCCAACGGCTACAACCCCGGCGCCGGCTTCCAGGGCGGCAATGACGACGTGGTCGACGCCGACTACGAGACTGTCGACTAATTGAAACACAAGCCCAAGGGGCGGCGCACCGCCGCCCCTTGTTGGTGTATCGTTGGATGCATACTGTAGGGCGGGGTCATGACCCCGCCGACCATTTGACTTGACGGAGCAGGTGTGATATTTGCTGCAATGTGGCCGTCTGACCCAAGCGGCCCAGGCAGATATCGTTACCTGATCGGCGGGGTCATGACCCCGCCCTACATTTTTATGATCGAGGTAAAATCCATGCAAGGTATGACCAAACGAGAATCTATGATCACCGACGAGCAGGAGCTGCGGCGGATCCTGGACACGGCAAAGGTGCTGCGGCTGGGTCTTTCCGTGGACGGCGAGCCCTACATCTATCCCATGAATTACGGGTATACCCTGGAGAACGGGGAGCTGAAGCTGTACCTGCACAGTGCGGTGAATGCCCATAAGCTGGAGCTGCTCCGCAAAAATCCCGGCGTCTGCTTCCAGCTCGACTGCGACAACACTCCCTTTGAAGGTAAGGTGGCCTGCCAGTACGGCCTGGCCTACCACTCCATCTCCGGCCGGGCCAAGGCGGTCCTCGTCGAGGATGTGGAGGAAAAGATGGAGGCCATGTCCGTTCTGATGAAGACCCAGACCGGCGGGGATTTCACCTTCAACGAGCGGCTGGTGAGCATCGTGGCGGTGATCCGGCTGGATGTGACCGAATACACCGCCAAGCACCGGCCCATTCCGGAAAATTTGAGGTAAGCATATGGCAGAGAATAAACGCGACTTTTACGAGGTGCTGGGCGTCGAGAAGACCGCCAGCGCCGACGAGATCAAAAAGGCCTACCGCAAGGCGGCCATGAAATACCATCCCGACCGCAACCCCGGCGACAAGGAGGCCGAGGCCAAATTCAAGGAGGCCGGCGAGGCCTACGAGATCCTCAGCGACGACGACAAGCGCGCCCGCTATGACCAGTACGGCCACGCCGGTGTGGATCCCAACTTCAACCCCGGCTTCGGCGGCTTTGGCGGAGGCTTCGGCGGTGGCGGCTTCGGTGGCTTCGGCGATATCGGCGATATCTTCGGCGACCTGTTCGGCGGCGGCTTCGGCAGCGGCGCCCGTTCCGGCGGCCGCAGCGGTCCCCGCCGGGGCGAGAATGTGGCCGCACGGCTGGAGCTGACCTTTGAGGAGGCGGCCTTCGGCGCAGAGAAGGAGGTCACCGCCGCCCGCATCGAGAACTGTGCCAAATGCTCCGGCACCGGCTCTGCCGACGGCACCGTGGAGACCTGTACCCGCTGCGGCGGCTCCGGTCAGATCCGCACGACCCAGAATTTCATGGGCATGGCCATGCAGTCCACCTCCCCCTGCCCCGCCTGCGGCGGCAAGGGCAAGCAGATCAAGACCCCCTGCACCACCTGTAAGGGCAAGGGCAAGGTCCGCAGAAATCAGAAGGTCAAGGTCAAGGTCCCCGCGGGCGTGGACGAGGGCCAGATGGTCCGGGTCCACGGCGAGGGCAGCGTGGGCGCAAACGGCGGTCCCAACGGCGACCTGCTGGTGGAGATCCTCATCAAGCGCCACAAGATCTTTGAACGCGACGGCGCCGACGTGCTGTGCGAGCTGCCCATCTCCTTCACCCAGGCGGCCCTGGGCGCCACCATCGAGATCCCGACCCTGGACGGCAAGATGACCTACGACATCCCCGAGGGCACCCAGACCGGCACCACCTTCCGTCTCCGGGACAAGGGCATCCCCTATGTGAACAACCGTACCCGCCGGGGCGATCAGCTGGTCACCGTGGTCGTGGAGACGCCCACCCGGCTGAACAAGGAGCAGAAGGAGCTGCTCCGCCGCTTCGAGGAATCCCTGGGCGATACCCCCAAGCGCAAGAAGTTCTTCGATACCATCAAGGACCTGTTTGATTAATAAAAATCGGATGCATTCGTGCATCCGATTTTTAATTGATAATTGAAAATTGATAATGGAAAATGATTGTATTTCCAGAGGAAATCGATTAGAATAGTCGCAAAGCGACACCTTAATTCTTAATTCTCAATTATCCATTATCAATTCACTCCGGAGGAGGAACATATTATGAAGCGTCAGGACTACATCTCCTGGGACGAATATTTCATGGGCGTTGCCATGCTGGCGGCCCGGCGGAGCAAGGACCCCAACACCCAGGTGGGCGCCTGCATCGTATCCCAGGACAATATCATCATCTCCACCGGCTACAACGGCATGCCCAAGGGCTGCTCCGATGATGTGTTCCCCTGGGACCGGACCGGCGAGGAGACGAAGTATCCCTACGTGGTCCACGCGGAGCTGAACGCCATCTTAAATGCCAGCGGCCGGGACCTGCGGGGCAGCAAGCTGTATGTGGCCCTGTTCCCCTGCAACGAGTGCGCCAAGGCCATCATCCAGTCCGGCGTCCGGGAGGTCCTCTACCTCTCCGACAAGTACGCCGATTCCATGGCCACCCTGGCCTCCAAGCGCATGATGGACGCCGCCGGCGTCAAATACACCCGTCTGGTGCCCAAGGTGAAGGAGATCACCCTGGATTTTGTGCCGGAGGAGTGGAAATAATCCAAACCCCATAAAAAAGCCCCCGAACCGCAGTTCGGGGGCTTTTGCTGTGGATCAGGCGATGGGATAGAAGTAGCAGGTCATGATCAGGTCGTGGGGGATCATGATCAGCTCGTACAGGCCGTTTTCATGCTCGTGGATCTGGATGGTGCTGACGTCGATGGCGCCGTCGGGGTTGAAGATGCCCACATGATCCAGGTAGAAGCCCTCGTTGGGCAGGGCGTAGAAGAAAATGCTCTCGCCGGGGGCGGCAGAGGTCTTGCCGTCGACGTAGGCGACGCGGCCGCTGCCGTTGTCCCGCAGATCCAGCGTGAAGGTTACGACAGGCTCGGGCTCGGGCTCGGTGGGCTCGGTGGGCAGTTGGGCGGTGCGGTACAGGAAGGTGACGACCTGGGCGCGGATGCACTCACCGGCGGGGGTGAAGTGGGTGGCGTCGGTGCCGGTGGTGATGCCATTCTCCAGAGCCCACAGGACGGCAGGCTCATACCAGCTTCCGGCATCCACATCCACAAAGGGATTCTCGGTCAGAGCAGTCTCGGGCTCGCCCATCAGGCGCCACAGGAAGGTGACGACCTGGACGCGGTTGCAGGTCAGAGCGGGGCCAAACTCGGTGTCGCTGATGCCGGAGGTGATGCCCTCCTCGGCGGCCCACAGGACGGCAGGCTCATACCAGCTGCCCTTCGCCACATCCTCGAAGGGATTGACGGTGGAGGTGGGCGCGGGGGAACCGGCGTAGCGCCACAGGAAGGTGACGACCTGGGCACGGTTGCAGATACCGGCGGGGGAGAAATGGGTATCGTCGGTGCCGGTGGTGATGCCCTCCTCGGCGGCCCACAGGACGCTGTCATAGAAGAAGTGCGTCTCGTTGATGTCCAGGAAGGGGTTGTTCTCCCGCAGGAACAGGACCTGGATGTCCACAGCCCTGCCGGGCATGGTGAAGGTGTAGGTGTTGTCACCGTTGTCGATCAGACCGTCCACGCCGGTGATCCGGGCGATGCGGTAGCCCTCCTGGGGCTCACAGGTCAGCGTGACGGTGTCGTACTCCCGGGCCTGGGACACATTGGTGTAGGCGGTGCCGCCCAGACCGGTCTCCACGGTGACGGAGACGGGGTTGATGTTCTCGGCAAAGGTCACATAGACCAGGACGTTCCGGGCGGGCATGGTGAAGGTGTAGCGGTGGTTGCCGATGCTCTTGATCGCGGGGCCGCCCTGGACATAGATCTCCTCCACCTTGCAGCCGGCCACGGGCTCGGCGTAGATGGTGACGGTGTCGCCGGCCTTGGCGGTCTTGCCGGACTCCACGGACCAGAAGCCCAGGTCCCGGTTGATGACGGCCATGTCCACATCATAGGTCTTGGCCACGGGGGTGACCTCGATGTCGATGGTCAGATCGTAATCGGGCATCCAGATCTCGTAGACGTGCTGGTCGCCCTCGTCATCCAGGGTGCCCAGATAGTACAGGTCTTCGCAGTTGGCAGAGACGGCGGTTTCGGGATCGAAGGTGTAGGAATCGTCGCTGAACAGCATCAGGTAGA
>JAFQSI010000061.1 GCA_017409645.1 Oscillospiraceae bacterium
GCTCAAACCGGTGCCGCAGGCCAGGAGCTTGCCGTCGGCGGTCAGGCCCACGGTGTGCAGGCTTCCGGCGGCGATGGCAACGACATTTTTCCAGCGGTGCAGATTGTGGATCTTTCCGTAGGGCCCGTCATCGTAGGTGCCCGCGTAGAGGACGGTGCCGTCGGAGCGCAGACCCACGGTGTGGCTGCGGCCTGCGGCGATGGCGGTGACGTCGGTCCAGGACCGCAGCTGCCGCTGGCCGGAGATGTTGGAGCCCACGGAGACGAGGGTGCCGTCCTGCTTCAGCGCCACGCTGTGGCGGAAGCCCGCGGCGACGGCGGTCACATCGTACCAGCCGTAGACGTCCCGCTGGCCGTCGCTGTTGCTGCCGGTGGCCCGCAGGGTGCCGTCGCTGTGCAGGATCAGCATGTGTTCCGGACTGTCGGAGATGGCGCGGATGCCGCTGCCATTGTACAGCTGCTCCAGCTTCTGGCTGTCAGCTCCGGTCACGATCCAGGTGCCGTCCTGTCTGCGCCCGGCGGTGTGGGCGTGACCGGCGGCGATGGCGGTGATGCCGTACCAGCTGGCCACATTGCACTGGCCGTGCTGATTCGTGCCGATGGCCCGGACGGTGCCGTTGGAATACAGGGCCACGGTGTGCCGGTCACCGGCGGCGATGCCGATGATCCCGGGCTTTTTCGGCGGGGCGGGCTGTGGCTTTGGGGCGGGACGGGAGAACCAGCCATTCAGCGTCTCCAGGGACACCGTGCCGCCGCAGAGGGGGCAGACCAGCGCCCCGTCGGTCATACGGACTCCGAACAGGGTGCCGCCGCAGCTGCAGCTGAGCCGGGGTTCCGGCTCCGGGCTCCAGCCGCAGCTGCGGCACTGGGGTGTGCCGTCGGGGATGCGGATGGTGAAGGCGGCGCTGCCGCAATTTTTGCAGACCAGGGCGTCCTTCGGAGTCCGCCGGGAGCGCAGTCCGGCGGTGGAGACGGCGCCGTGGACAACGCCGAAGGTGGGAAAGCGCTCGTAATCCCGGGAGCCGTCGAAGCCGCAGCCGGGGCAGCGCAGATCATGCAGATGGGTATCACATACGGGACAGTTCATGGCTCATCCTCCGTTCTTTACAGGGGCTGCAGACGGATGAGTCCCGCGCTGAGCAGCCCGCCGTCGTGGGTCAGACCCACAGTGAAGCTGTCACCGGCGGCGATGGCAGCCACATTGGTCCAGCCCTGGACCTGGCACTGTCCTGCCTTGTTGCTGCCCGCGGCCAGCACGGTGCCGTCGGCGCGCAGGCCTACGGCGAAATCGTTACCGGCGGCAATGGCGGTGATCTCAGTCCAGTTCGGGAGTCCGCCCGCTATGGCGGCGGAGCTGTTGGTGATGCACCTGCCCTCCTTCGTCAGTCCGACGATGGTGTCCCCGCTGGCGCGGATGTCTGAAAGCTTGGACCAGAGCGTGGGGCTGCCCTTCATGGTGCCTGCGGTCAGCAGGGTCCCGTCGGGCCGCAGGCCCAGGGAGAAGGTGCTGCCTGCGGCAAGGATCGCAACGCCGTTCCAGCTGGTGAAGATGGTGGAGAGCTTCCGCTGGCCGTTGGAATTGTCGCCCGCGGAGAGTACATCGCCGTCGCGCTGCAGGCCCAGGATGTGGGCGTCGCCTGCGGCCAGCAGGCGGATATTCTTCCAGGTCCGGATGCTGTGAAGGCTGTCGGGAAGGTGGCCTGCGATCAGGATGTTGCCGTTGGAGCGCAGACCGAGGGTGTACTGCTGCCCGATGGTGATGTCGGTCAGATCGGTCCAGTCGTCGATGCTGCATTGGCCGCTGTTGCCGACGCCCAGGGCGTGGGCAGTGCCGTCGGTGCGCAGCAGGGCGATGCAGTCGCTGCCCGCGTGGATGGAGCTGATATCGGTCAGGCTGCCGCACTGGCCGAAGTTGTTCTTGCCGG
Source organism: Oscillospiraceae bacterium (assembly GCA_017409645.1). Taxonomy (GTDB): domain Bacteria; phylum Bacillota; class Clostridia; order Oscillospirales; family Oscillospiraceae; genus Faecousia. Next base: position 1,925 of record JAFQSI010000061.1, read on the forward strand.
CAAAGCAGAGGGTGCCGTCCTTTTTCAGACCCACGGTGTGGAACCGGCCGGAGATGGCGGCGATGTCGGTCCAGTCCCGGACATCGCACCGGCCGTCCGGGTCGGAGCCCGCCGCCAGCACGGTGCCGTCGGCGCGCAGACCCAGGGTGTTGACGCCGCAGGCGACGACGGAGACGATGTCGGTCCAGTCCTGGGTGTCGCACTGGTGGTGGTAGTTCTGTCCGACGCACCGGACCGTGCCGTCATGCAGCAGAACGGCGGTGTGGACATTTCCGGCAGAGATGGAACGGATGCCGGTGAAGCCGGAGATCTCGCACTGACCGGCTGCGTTGGAGCCTGCGGCAACGGCGGTGCCGTCGGCACGCAGACCCACCAGATGGTCCTGGGCCGCGGAGATGCTGCAGATATCGCGCCAGAGTGTGACGTCGCCGAGGAGCGCGTCCTGTCCGGCCACCAGGACCGTGCCGTCGGCGCGCAGACCGGCGGTGAAGCCGGAACCGGCGGCAATGGCGGTGATGTCCGTCCATCCGGCGGCCTCGCGGGCATGCTCGCCGGAGCAGCCCGCGGTGACCACGGTGCCGTCGCTGCGCAGGCCGCAGGTGTGGTCGGAGGCGGCGATGGCAGTGATGTCCGTCCAGTGATCCGTATTGCACTGGCCCGCCCAGTTGTGGCCCACGGCCCGGACGGTGCCGTCAGAGTAGAGGACCACCGTGAAGCGGTTGCCTGCTGCAACGGCGGTGATGGTGACGGCGGGGTCTTCAGCCTGCGCGGCGGGGGGCTCCGGCTGCTGCGCAGGAGCCGGGATCAGCGTCAGGCCCGGCAGCTGTGCCAGCTCCTGCTCCAGACCGCAGCCCATGCAGCGCAGCTGCCGGGTGCTGATGCGCAGGGTGAAGCCTCTGCCGCCGCAGCGGGCGCAGCGCAGCAGATCCGCCTGGGCGGCTGCCCGGCGGGACAGGGCCTCCGGCGGCGCGGAAAGAAATCCAAATGTGGGAAAATGCTCAAAATCCCGGGAGCGGTCGTAGCCGCAGTCGGGACAGAGCATGCTCTCGAGGGGCGTATTGCAAACAGGACACAGCTCCATGATCGGGCCTCCTTCTGAAGTCGAAAAAACAGTCGATTTTTCCATTTTGGCTATATTCTACCACAGGATATTTCCCGGCACAAGTCGAAGTGGTACAGATATCGTACAGATTTGGAAAACCGCCGCACCGGAGCCGGTGCGGCGGACGCATATCTTAGGATCTGGGGATCAGCCGGGATACGGCGCACTGGCCCTCCCGGTTGCTTCCGGCGGCCAGCAGGGTCCCGTCGGCGCAGAGGGCGACGGTGTGGGAGCCGCCGGCGGTGATGGCGGTGACATTGCGCCAGTGGCGGACATTGCAGCGTCCGTCGCCGTGGACACCGGCAGCGACGACGGTGCCGTCGGACCGGAGTCCCACGGTGTGGTTGTCACCGGCGGCGATGGCAGTGATGTCCTTCCAGGAGTCGGTCCTGCACTGCTCAAAGGTATTGTCTCCGTCGCTGACCACGATGCCGGTGCGCCGCAGACCGGCCACATGACCGAAGCCCACGGCGACGGACTGGAGATTCAGCCAGTTGCGGACCCTGGAGGGAAGCTCCTCCTCCCCGCTGAAAACGGCCACGGTCCCGTCGGTCTTCACGCCCAGCACCATGCTCCAGCTGGCAGATGCGGAGCGGATGCCGTACCAGTCCCGGGCGCTGATGTCCGACCAGGGAAAGGCGACGGTGCCGTCCCGGCGGACACAGACGATCCCGGCGGCTCCCGAGGCGATGGACGTCACATTGGTGCAGGACAGATCCCGGCTGCCGATGTGTCTGGTGGAGACGATGGTCCCGTCTTCCTTCAGGCCCACAGTGGTGTCATAGCCGGCGGCGATGGCGGTGATGCCGCGCCAGTGGCCGGTATCGCACTGGCCGCTGCGGTTCAGGCCGATGGCCCGGACGGTGCCGTCAGAGTAAAGGACGGCAGTGTGGGCGTAGCCTGCGGATACGGCGGTGATCCGGCGCTTTTCTGCGGCGGGAGCCGCGGCGGGCTTCCCCTGGTGATGCAGCGGCTCACAGCCCATGATCGCCAGAAGGGTATCCGTCTCCCGGGGCGTGAACAGATGGCCGCACCGGGGGCAGGAGAAATTTCGGTCGGCGAAGCGGAAATGCAGCTCCGCGCAGCCGCATTTGCTGCAGCGCATCAGGCCGCCCCGCTCACGCTGTCGGCGGGACCTGGCATCGATTCCGGCACCCAGCGGGCCGAAGGTGGGGAAACGCTCGTAATCCCGGGTGCGGTCAAAGCCGCACTCCGGGCAGATGGACAGAGCGGTATGGGTATTGCAGATGGGGCAGGTGGGCATAGGGACCCCTCCTCGGCAGAGTCAGTTTTTCTTTACAATTCTACCATACGTCTTTCCGGGAGACAAGATGCGCGATGAAAAAACGCCGCACCGGAGCCGGTGCGGCGCTGGGGAATTCACTTGAGGAGCAGCTTTTCGACATCGCAGCAGCCGGAGGTCCGGTCGCCGACGGCCACCAGGGTGCCGTCCTTTTTCAGACCCACGGTATGGGCCTTGCCCGCGGCGATGGCGACGATGCCGGTCCAGCCGATGATATTGCACTGGCCCGCCCGATTGTCGCCTGCGGCCACGACGGTGCCGTTCTGCCGCAGACCCACGGTGTGGTTGTCACCCGCGGCGATGGACCTGATGCCATTCCAGTCCACGAAGCGCTGGCCGTAGGTGTTGCCGCCGACGGCAATGGGGACACCGTTGCTCCGAAGACCGACAACGTGGCCCGTGCCTGCGGCTATGGCGGTGATCTCCCGCCAGTCCTCCAGCTGATGCCAGGTGCTGTTGCCGGGGTAGGTGGTGAAGACCCGGCCGTCCCGGCGACGGACGGTGATATGCGAGGATCCCGCGGCGGCTGCGGTCAGATTCCGGACCTCAGGGATGGGCTTCAGCCCTCGGAATCCGTCTCCTGCGATGACATAGAACCCGTCCCGCTTCAAGCCGATGGTGCAGGAATTGCCGGCGGCGATGGATACGATATTCGTCCAGTCGCCCACACGGCACTGGGAACTGAGGTTGCTGCCGGTGGCGACCACGGTGCCGTCCCGCTTCAGTCCGACGGTGTGGTAGGCTCCGGCGGCGATGGAAACGATATCGGTCCAGGCGTTCACATGGCACTGGGTCTTGCCGTTGTCGCCGATGGCCCGGACGGTGCCGTCAGAGTACAGGACCACGGTATGGGCGGCACCGGCGGCAAGGGCGGTGATGAACGGCCTGGAGACAGGGGGCTTTGTCGGAGTCTCGTGGATCTCCGGGGAGATCACCGATGCCTGAGACTTCCGGGGGAGGGCCGTCACCTTGCCGCAGAGAGGGCAGAGCAGTCCGCTGCCGTCAGCGGGGACCAGAAAATAGCGGCCGCCGCAGCTGCACTCGATGTGGGGCTTTGGATCCGGGGTCCAGCCGCAGCGCTGGCACCGGCGGGTATTGTCGGGGATGCGGATGGAGAAGGCGGTGGAGCCGCATTTTTCGCAGCGAAGGGCATCCTTCGGCACACGCTGGTCCCGGGGACCGGCGGCGGAGACGGCATCCCGGAGGGGGGCGAAGGTGGGAAAACGCACATAATCCCGGCTGGCATCGTAGCCGCAGACCGGGCAGTTGAGGGAATTCAGATCGGTATCACAGACGGGGCATTTCATATATGGAACCTCCACTCAGAATCGGAGCAGGCTCTGCACCCGGCACTGGCCAAGCTCATCGGAGCCGGTGGTGAGGATGGTGCCGTCAGCGCGCAGTCCTACGGTGTGATTGCCGCCTGCGGCGATGGCGACGACGTTGGTCCAGCTCTCCACGTTGCACTGACCGTACTGGTTGCTGCCTGCGGCGGCCACGGTGCCGCTTTGCCGCAGACCCACCACATGCTGCTCGCCGGAGGAGATGGCCTGGATCCCGGTCCAGCGGAGGGCACCGTGAAGGTCATACTGACTGATGCCGGCCACGGAGATGGTGCCGTCGTGGTGCAGAGCGATGGTGTGATACATGCCCGCGGCCAGAGCCTTGACATTGCGCCACTTTTCCACATCGCACTGGCCGTATCTCCGGTTGCCTACGGCCCGGACCGTGTCGTTCTGGAACAGGGCGATGGTGTGATGGGTGCCGGCGGCGATATCCTTGACGCCGGTCCAGCCGTTTGCGTCGCACTGGCCGTTTTTGTTGTTGCCGGCGCAGATCAGGGTATGGTTTCTGGTCAGACCCACGGTGTGGATCCAGCCCGAGGCCACAGTCTCGATGCCGGTCCAGCCGAGGATCTGGTGCAGACCGTTGGACAGACTGCCTGCGGCGGAGATGGAGCCGTCCCGGTGCAGGGCCACGGTGTGGGAATGGCCGAAGGCCAGCTGCTTGACATTCCTCCAGTCCCGGACCTGACACTGTCCGCAGGTGTCATCGCCTGCCGCGGCGGCGAGACCGTCACCGGTCAGCACGCCGGTGTTGGAGCGTCCGGCGCAGATGGAACGGATGTCCAGCCCCGTCAGGGTACGCACCTGGGGCATGTCCAGGACCTGGCCGCAGTCGGCACAGACGAAGGCCTGGCTCTCGAAGCGGAACTGGAAGCGGGTCTTTCCGCAGCCGGGACAGTGCATGACCGGCTCGAGCTTCCGGACCGTGACCGGAGAGGTCAGGGGAGCGAAGGTGGGCAGACGAAGATAATCCCGGGAGCGGTCAAAGCCGCAGCTCGGGCAGAAGATATCGTTCATGGGGGTATTGCAGACAGGACAGCGGCTCATGAATCTTCCTCCTGACAAAAGCGATTCTGTATAAAAACCATTTTACCATAACCCGGCCCGGGGGACAAGATACAATGTCGGCATTTGTGGAAAAATCGTCCCCTCCGGCAACGGAGGGGACGACAGCATGTAGAAAAAGCCCCTTGGCTCTTTGACAGTCTGGATCGACTGTTTCAGGGCAGATATTCCCCCTGGATCTGCGAATCCAGGATGGACCGTACCACGTTGGCGCAGCAGTGGACCAGCTCCTCGCGCTTGAGTCTGCCGTCGGCCAGACCGGCCAGGATGTCCTTTTTGAAGCTGCCGCCGCCGGGCATGATCAGGTCGTTGCCCGCGGCGATGGCCAGGGCCGAGCTTGCCTGGCCGCGGTTGGTGGAGAACCAGTCGGTCATGACCACGCCGTCAAAGCCCCACTCATTGCGCAGCACCCGGGTGCAGAGATCCCGGGAATTGGGGGCGTAGACGCCGTTGATCCGGTTGTAGGCGGTCATGATGGCCTTTGCGCCGCCGTGGCGCACGGGATACTCGAAGGCCCGGAGGTAGATCTCCCGCAGGGCCCGTTCGGAGACATTGCTGGAGACGAAATTCCGGTTGTCCTCCTGGTTGTTGCAGGCGAAGTGCTTGACGGTGACATAGAAGCCGGGCTCCGCCTGGACGCCCCTGGTGACGGCGGCGGCAAGGTAGCCCGTCAGCCGGGGATCCTCGGAGTAATACTCAAAGTTCCGGCCGCAGAGGGGATTGCGGTGGATGTTCAC
>JAFQSI010000062.1 GCA_017409645.1 Oscillospiraceae bacterium
CCGGGGATATCGCCGGTGACCAGGGGCACGCCCAGGGAGCGGATGATGGGATCGGGCACGAAGCCGATGCCGGACTCATTTTCGTAGGGGTTCTCGGACTCGGCCCACTTCAGACCCTCGATGATCTCAGCGCCCACGGCGGTGGCAAGACCGGCGTTCAGAGCCTGGCCCAGGTCCTCCTGGTTTGTGATCAGGCTCTTCAGCACGCCCACACAGGGGACCAGATCGCCCAGAGTCTTGACCTTCACGCCGGTGGCGGCGTAAATGGTGGGGAAGTAGTAAGCGGTATTGGGGAATGCGATGGGATGGTCAGCGCCGTGCTTTTCAATGGCGGCGTTGACGGCTCCCTCAGTCAGACCGGCAACGGCATTGGAGCCGCCGTAGATCAGATCGGTGAGAACACTCATGGATAGTTCCTCCTTAAAGGTCGTTTTTTATACAAGATAATTGTAGCACTGTCAAAAGCAACTGTCAATGACAGGAAAAGGGAGAAAAGAAGCGCCGCGGATGCGGCGCTTCAGATATTCACAGGGGAAACCGTACCGTAATGGCAGTTCCCACGCCCGGCGTGCTGTCCAGCTCCAGCTGGGCATTGTGGAAGATCGCGCCGTGCTTGACGATGGAAAGTCCCAGGCCCGTGCCGCCGATGGACTGGGAGCGGGCCTTGTCCACCCGGTAGAAGCGCTCGAAGATCCGGTCGTGGTCCTCCCTGGGGATGCCGATACCCGTATCCCGGACGGACAGCTCCACGAATTCGGGGCCCGGCTGGATGGTGACGGTGACGGTGCCGCCGGGACGGTTGTACTTGATGGCGTTGTCGCAGAGGTTGTAGAGCATCTCGTCGGCGATCTGGCAGGAGCCCTGGATGCAGGCCGGGGAGCCCGTCAGCTCCAGTGTCACGCCCTGCTTCCGGGCGAGGGGCTCCAGCCGCTCCAGGATCAGCTCCGCCAGGGCATAAAGCTCCACGCGCTCCCGGTCAGCGGGGATCTGGGCCTCGTCCATCCGGGACACCTTCAGGATATCCCCCACCAGCAGGATCAGCCGCTGGGCCTCCTGGTAGATCATCCCGGCGAAGTGGGGAATGTCTCCGGGCTTCACCAGTCCGTCCCGGATGATCTCGGCGAAGCCGGAGATGGAGGTCAGGGGAGTCTTCAGCTCATGGCTGACATTGGCGGTGAATTCCCGGCGGAACCGGTCCTGCTGGGCGTGGGCCTCCCGGATGGAGCGGACATGCTCCTCGATCTGGGCGTTCTGGGCGGCGATCCGCTGGGTCAGGGGCGTCAGCTCCGTATAGACGGAGGCGGCGTCGGGGCTGCGCAGGTCGATGCGGTTGATGGGTGCCACGATGTGGCGCACCGCCCGGGCGGCGAGAAAGACCGCCGCCGCCATGGCGCAGACCAACAGCACCGCCAGGGGCAGCGCCGCCCGGCTGAGCATGTAGAAGGGTGAGCTTTCCAGCAGGCATAGCCGGACCACGCTGCCGTCGGCGATCCGGACTGCCCGGTAGATGACCCAGTCGGACAGGGTGCCGCTGACCCGGCGGGCGTCGCCCTGACCGGTCCTGAGCGCCTGGAGGACCTCGGGCCGGTCCGCGTGATTGTCCATCAGGGCGGGGTCCGCCCTGGAGTCGAAGAGGACATTTCCGTCGGCACCGATCCAGGTGATGCGGAAGTCGGAATGGGGCTTCAGGGCGGTCAGGTATTCGAGCCCGGCCAGCTCCACGCCTGCGGCTACATGGTCCGCCTCGGCGATCAGATCCTCCTGGCTCTCGTCCAGGAAGGTGGAATAGAGGACCGTCACGCTGACCAGCACCGCCGCGATGGTGACCGCCAGGATGGCCGCCGCGGTGATCCGGAACAGGACCCGGCTCAGACTGCTGCGCTTCATCGACCGTCCCCCATCCGGTAGCCCACGCCCCGGATCGTCTCGACCAGGTCTGCGGCGACGCCCAGCTTCTGCCGCAGAGTCCGGATGTGGACGTCCACGGTCCGGCTCTCGCCGTCGAAGGAATAGCCCCAGATGTCGGTCAGGAGCCGGTCCCGGGTCAGCACGGTGCCCCGGTTTTCCACCAGAGTCCGCAGCAGCTCATATTCTTTCAGGGTCAGGCTCACCTCCCGGCCCTCCACCCGGACGCTGTGGGAGCGGATGGACAGCTGCAGCGGGCCAATGACATATTCTCCGGACAGATCCCGGGGGCTGGTCCGCCGCAGCAGCGCACGGACCCGGGCCAGCAGCTCCATCATGCCGAAGGGCTTGGGTACATAGTCGTCGGCCCCGGCGTCCAGACCCAGGACCTTGTCGTATTCGCTGCCCTTGGCGGTCAGCATCATCACGGGGATGGCTGCTGTCCGGGGATCGGCCCGGAGCTTCTTCAGGATCTGCAGCCCATCCTCGCCGGGCAGCATGATGTCGAGCATGATGAGACTGGGCATTTCGGCCTTCACCGCCGCCCAGAATTCCACGGGATCGGGAAATCCCCGGGTCTGAAGCCCGGTCGAATTGAGGGTATAGGTGACAAGCTCCCGGATGGCGTTGTCATCCTCCACCAGATAGATCATAAAACCCCTCCTTTTTTCACCATTATACCGCAAAAACCCGCCGATGCAACTGTTCGGCGGGTTAAATGTTTGTTAAATGAACGAGGATATCGGTGCAGACACTCTCGAAATTTCGATCCACATCGGAATTTGAATACCGCAGAACGGTGATTCCCTGTTCCCGGAGATAGGCGTCCCGCTGTGCGTCGGCGTGCTTTCCGGGGAGGTCATATGGAATCCATATATATTCCTTCTTTCGATACCTGGTTTGACCGGGAGGTGCGGCTGTGCCGCCTTCGGCGGTCACCCACATCAGTCATGGCCGCCTTTTGGGCGTCCATGACAGCTTCTCCCTCGAGGGAGAAGCCTTTGGTGGTGATCGCTACCCGGTTTCGGAAAACGTACAACAGAGCATGCGGGACAAGGCTTCTCCCCTCGGGGAGAAGCTGTCATCCATTGGCTCTTCGGAACCAATGGATGACTGATGTGGGGCACCGCCGTAGGCGGCATTACCGCAGTACCATTTTGAAAAGCCGGGAGGGCCAAAGCCCTCCCGGCTGGGATTTAAGTATTCAGGAAACCAGATCCTGAATTACAGCTCCAGGTAGGAGTCGGAGTACAGGACGTGGTTCTTGAAGATGTCGCAGGACTTGATGGTCTCCATCAGGCGCAGGTCGTTGGGGTTGACGATGGCGGAGGTCAGACCCTGCATCATGCACAAGGAGACCAGTGTGGCGTCCATGATGGGACGGACATGCTTTGGAGCGCCGTTCGAGTTGTTGGACATACCACAGGTGGACTTCAGACCCTTGTCGGAGAACATCTTGATGGCCTCCAGGACATCCATCTGCTTGTCC